>DAIEQT010000433.1 GCA_027347545.1 Ignavibacteria bacterium
TACGTTGTAGAAGTTGATAATAAAATTGTAGGCTGGCTAAAACTCACTGAAAATAAAGAAGAAGTAAGATTTTATCTTTCTTCAATTTATGTTTTACCGGAATGCCAGAAAATGAAACTGGGTGAAAAGCTCTTTAGTATAGCTTGCGAGGAATCCGAAAAGCTTCAGCATAAAGAAATTTACATTGGCGTTATGGTACAAAACGAGCGAGCGCTTAACTGGTATAAAAAACTTGGTTTCCATTTTTTTGAAGAACAACCTTTTACTATGGGAACTACTTCTGTCCCCCATCTGATAGGAAGAAAAATTTTAGAGAAATAATTTCTTATTTTCGATTATCTTTGCGCACCAAAAAAGGAGAAATAAATGGCAACAAAACAAGATTATCTTAAAAATGTAGTTAAACATATAGACATTAAAGAGCACAATGTTATTAAACTTGTAGATTCGATGGAAGCTATGGCATTTACCGCTCGCGATCTAAACCGCGCTGCTCAGATTTACGATATGATGCTTAAGGATAAAGATTGCACAGTTATATTAACATTGGCCGGAAGCTTGTTCAGCGCCGGATTGAAAAAAGTAGTTTTCGATTTGGTTAACAACAACATGGTTGACGCAATTGTTTCTACCGGTGCAATTATGGTTGACCAGGATTTCTTCGAAGCGCTTGGCTTTAAGCATTACATCGGAACTCCTTTTGTTGATGACAATGAAATGCGAGATCTGCACATCGACCGTATTTATGATACTTTTATTGATGAAGATGAATTACGTGTATGCGACGATACGACAGCTAAGATTTTCGAGTCATTAGAAAAACGCGCTTATTCATCACGAGAATTGCTTTGGCATTTTGGTAAATACTTAGATGAAAACGGCGGACCGAAAGTTGATGACAGTGTAGTTTATGCCGCTTACAAAAAGAATGTGCCAATCTTCGTTCCAGCTTTCTCTGATTGCTCTGCCGGCTTTGGAATTGTTATGCACCAAGTAAAAAATCCGGATTCTCACGTTTCAATTGATAGCGGAAAAGATTTTCTTGAGTTGACTCAAGTTAAACTGAAGAGCAAAGAAACCGGCATCTTTATGATTGGCGGCGGCGTTCCGAAAAACTTTACGCAGGATATTGTTGTTGCTGCCGACTTGTTACAAGAAGATGCACCGATGCACAAGTATGCGGTTCAAATTACTGTTGCCGATGTACGCTATGGCGCTCTTTCTTCTTCAACACTTAAAGAAGCAAGCTCCTGGGGAAAAGTTGAAACAACATTCGAGCAGATGGTTTACAGCGAAGCTACACTTGCAATGCCATTAGTTGCCGGTTACGGTTACCACAAAGGAAACTGGAAAAACAGAACTCCAAGAGAGTTAACCAAGATTTACTCGATGTAACAAATTGAGTGATTTGATTCCATCGAATGATTTTTTACTGATTTATCTGAAAAGAGGGCTTCATGAATGAAGCCCCTACAAAAATGGTAAATAAAAAAGCCGCTCATTGTAGCGGCTTTTTGTTTTTTGATTTCATTGAGATTCTCCCAAAGGTGGCCGTCGCATAATTAATATTTTTTAATAAATAGCCCGCGGATGACGCAGATTTAACAGATTTACACTGATAAATTATTGATTCATTAATTATGGGACAGCCTCCAAAGGGATGCCTTCGGCATTCGTCTCGCAAAAAGCGAGACTCAGAATGAAGATATAATTATAACTCTCCGGTAACCGGTCTTAACACCACTTCTTCAGTAACTAGATTAGTCTTCTCTTCGTACAATCTATAAATTAATTTTGCAATTGCATCAGCGCTCATCATTCTTTCCGAATGTTTTTCCAAAACTTTTTCATGCCAAATCTCGGTTGCGGTTGGTCCAGGAGAAACATTTATGACGCGGATATTTTTATCGCGTAGTTCTTCTCTGAGGACTTGAGTGAATGCAAGCAAACCCGATTTTGAAGCCGAGTACGCGCTGCTTCCTGTGAAAATTTTTTGCGTTACTACCGATAGGATATTAATAATTGTTCCGTTCTTCCGCTCAATCATATCAGGCAAAACATTTTTAATTGTATAAATCGAGCCCAATAGATTTGTCTGAATGATGTTCTCCATTGTTTCCACTGAGTCTTCGATTGCATTTCTAAACGAAGTTATTCCAGCATTATTAATAAGTACATCAACTTCATATTCAGAACTAAGCATGCTATAAACTTCTGTGACTTTTGCCTTGTTAGCTACATCCATCTGAATTGGAATAAATAATTCACCAAGATTTTTTTGAATATCACTTAGCAATTCTTTACGGCGTGCTGTGCCTGCTACCAAAACTCCATTCGAGACAAATATTTCTGCCAAAGATTTTCCAATGCCGGAACTGGCTCCGGTTATCCAAACAATTTTTTTCTTATCGGTCATTAAATTCTCTTAGCAATTAAATTTAAAAACTCGGTTCTAGTTCTTGCATCTTCCTTAAAGATGCCATGCATCGCACTTGTTGTTGTAATTGAATTCTGCTTTTCTACTCCGCGCATCATCATACACATGTGATAACCCTCAGCAACAATTGCAACGCCTCTCGGCTGTAAATATTTTTCAAGTGTATCGGCAATCTCTTGAGTCATTCTTTCCTGTACTTGTAAGCGCCTGGCGTACATTTCAACTATTCTTGGGATTTTACTTAAGCCGACAATTTTACCGTTTGGAATGTAAGCGATGTGAATTTTTCCATAGAACGGAAGAAGATGGTGCTCGCACATGCTGTAGAAATCAACATCTTTTACAATAACCATTTCATCATACTTTTCATTAAAAACCGCGCCATTCAAAATTTCATCAATATTTTTCCGGTAACCGTCTGTAAGAAATTCAAATGATTTTGCAACTCGCGAAGGCGTTTTAAGCAATCCTTCCCGGCTCGTGTCTTCGCCGACCTCCAACAAAATAGTTTTCACGCTTTCTTCTAACTTTGAGTAATCCATTAAATATTCTTTCCTTTGTATTCAATATAGTTGTTTTCTGTTTCGAGCAATTTAATAGAATAAAGTTTCCCGCTTGGAATTTTACTCTCAAGTTCATCCCAAATTGCTATTGCAATATTTTCCGCAGTTGGAATTTTACCGGCGAGAAACTCCACATCAAGGTTAAGGTTCTTATGATCTACCTTGTTAATCACGTTCTCAATTATAATTTGCTTTAGCAGCTTCAAATCTATCAAGTAGCCGGTTTTGGGATTTACTTCTCCGCAGATTGTTATTTCCAAAGTGTAATTATGTCCGTGACCATTTGGATTATTACACTTTCCAAAAAGTGAATTGTTTTCTTCATCCGAAAGGTTTGGATTAAACAAACGATGCGATGCTGAGAAGACTTCCCGGCGGGTAACATAAACCATATTTACTTTCCTTTTATCACTTTAAGTATTTCTTCTACGTGCCCGGCAACTTTAACTTTTGGAAATATATTTTGAATCTTGCCATCTTCATCTATTACAAAAGTTGTTCGTTCAATTCCCATGTACTTTCTTCCGTACATACTTTTTTCTTTCCAGACGCCATATTTCTCCAGAACTTCTTTGCTTTCATCGCTAAGCAGAACGAAAGGCAGACTATACTTTTCTGTAAACTTTTGATGAAGGCTAGCCGAATCGGCACTAACGCCAATTACTACTGTTTTGAGTTTGCTAAAATCCGGAAACGAATCTCGGAAATCGCAAGCTTCTTGTGTACAGCCGCTAGTCATATCCTTTGGATAAAAATAGAGAACTACTTTCTTTCCTTTGAAATCGCTAAGGGAAATTTTCTTGCCGCTTGCGTCTGGAAGTTTGAAGGCCGGGGCTTTTTTACCAACTTCTAACATGTTCACCTCTTTTATTATCTCAACATCACATTAGGCGATTTTAGTTCCGCTTTAAAATAAAAAAAGGAGACATTAATAGTCTCCTTTTTCTTTCACATAAACTGAGTTTAGTTTAATTTCTTTAGGCATTCCTGAATTGCTTGGTAATTTGGCTCATCACCTGCTACTTCAAGAACCTCTGCATATTGAACAACACCTTGTTTATCAATTACAAATGCAGAACGTTTAGCTACACCCTTCAAATCCCATTTACCCGGCAACCAAACATCATAGATAGCGCCGTAAGCCGGGGCGACTACTTTGTTGAAATCGCTTAAGAGAGGAAAATTGAATTGATACTTATCAACCCAAAGTTTTTGTGCGAAAGGACCATCAACGCTGATACCAAATACCTGCGCGTTTAGTCCTTCATAATCTTTCATGCTGTCTCTTGTAGAGCATAATTCTTTTTCGCAAACACCAGTCCCAACTGCCGGGAAAAATAAAAGTACGACATTGCTTTTTCCTTTATAGTCAGCAAGAGTTTGTGTTTGGTTTGATGTATCTTTTAAAGAAAAATTCGGGGCTTGATCGCCAACCTTAATTGCCATTTTTTCTCCTTTAGTCTTTTAGTTTTCTTCCAATTCTTACTTTAACTTGAAACTCAACTTTGCCTTCCGAAGTAACTCTTCCGCGCTGTTCAGCAACTTCGAACCAGCCAACTTTCTTTTCGGAGTGAGCTTCTAAAACTACTTCGCGTACAGCTTCTGCAATGCTTTCTGTTGAAATTCCAACGCGTTCTACAACTTCGAATGACTTTGACATATTAACTCCTTTTTGATATTAAAAAGTTCACTATGAATTGATTTACTTGGGATTAGTTACAAAATACTTCTTTATTAACTAACTGAAGTTACGCACTTTGTGATTTCTTAGTGTCCCCGCCTGCTAAAGTATATTCAACGTGGCGGGCAGGTTTGTGACTTAGTGGCAAAAGAAAACATAAGAAATTGAGCCACAAAGGCACCAAGACACCAAGTTTCACTAAAAATAATTCACAAAAATTCAATTCATGCGTAACTTCAGTTAACTAACATAAAACATCACTAAATAAGTTCGATTTGGAGATTTTTTCTATTTCAAAAAGTAGATTTTTTAATAAGCGAGTTGAATAAGATTAAAAGCAAAAAAGAATTACTCTTGGTTCGTGATACCGAATAAATTAATTTTCCAGGCAATTTTTCAAAAAACCATAATTGAGGATTGAATGAAAAGAACATTGTTTCTTTTACTTTTAGTTGTTTCGTTGATTGGCGCGCAAGATAAAAGCCGCAATGCTGAGATTACTGCCGATGAAGTAAAAGCTCATCTTAATTTTCTTGCCGGCGATGCATTAAAAGGAAGATTT
>DAIEQT010000451.1 GCA_027347545.1 Ignavibacteria bacterium
GCTTCTGTTCTATTGGCAATGTATATCGCCGTTGCAGAGAAACAAGGAGTCAGCCGAGATAAGATTAGCGGAACTATTCAGAATGATATTTTGAAAGAATACATTGCCCGCGGAACTTACATTTATCCGCCAAAGCCTTCTATGCGTTTGATTACAAACATTTTTGAATTCTGCTCTAAGGAAGTTCCGAAGTGGAATACAATTTCAATTTCCGGTTATCACATCCGCGAAGCCGGTTCTACGGCGGCACAAGAAGTCGGTTTTACACTTGCAGATGGAATTGCTTACGTTGAAGCAGCTATCAAAGCAGGTTTAGATGTTGACACATTTGCCGGACAGTTATCATTCTTCTTCAATGCTCATAACGATCTTCTTGAAGAAGTATCAAAGTATAGAGCCGCACGCCGGTTGTGGGCAAGGATTATGAAAGAAAGATTTAATGCCAAGAAAGATAAATCTCAAATGCTTCGCTTTCATACTCAAACTGCCGGTTCTTCTTTAACCGCTCAGCAAGTTGATAATAATATCATACGCGTTACAATTCAAACTCTTGCCGCTGTTCTTGGCGGAACTCAAAGTCTGCACACTAATAGTCGCGATGAAGCACTTGCGTTGCCAACAGAGGATTCCGTTAAGATTGCTCTACGCACGCAGCAAGTTGTTGCTTACGAAAGCGGAGTTTGTAATACGATTGACCCCCTTGCAGGCTCATATTACATTGAATCACTTACCGACAAAATTGAAAAAGAAGCTGAAGAATACATTAACAAAATTGATGCAATGGGCGGTGTTGCAAATGCGATTGAAGCCGGATATGTACAATTAGAAATTCAGAAATCGGCTTACCGTTTTCAGCAAGAAATCGAACACAACGAAAGAATTGTTGTAGGAATGAATAAATTCCAAATCAAAGAGGAAGAGCCGAAAGGACTACTGAAGATAGATGAAAATGTTCAGCGCGAACAAATTGAATTCTTAAACAAGACTCGTGCACAGCGCAACGAACAAAATGTTAAAGAAAAACTCTCCATATTGAAAACCGCCTCTGAAAGTGATGCTAACTTAATGCCTTTCATTCTTGATGCTGTAAAAGCATACGCCAGTATTGGAGAAATATGCAACACAATGCGCGGAGTATTTGGCGAGTACAAAGAACAAGTTGTTATTTAATTGAGAATGGAGAACCTGTCCGCCGCCCGCTTCGACTCAATAGTCAAATCGAGGCGAGTCTGTCTGGCGGATTGAGAATTGAGAATTAAATAGGATTGTAAAATGGAAATATCACATATAGAACATATCGGGATTGCTGTTAAGAATATTGATGAGTCTATTAAATATTACGAGGAAGTACTCGGGCTAAAATGTTACGCAATTGAAGAAGTGAAAGACCAAAAAGTTAAGACAGCATTTTTTATGGTTGGTCAAACAAAGATAGAATTGCTAGAATCAACAGAACCGGATGGACCAATCGGTAAATTCATCGAGAAGAAAGGTGAAGGAATTCACCATATAGCTTTTGCGACAAACAATTTGGCTAACACATTAACTGAAGTAGAATCTAAAGGCGTGCAATTAATTGATAAACAGCCGCGCAAAGGCGCTGAAGGATTAAACATCGCGTTTCTTCATCCAAAATTTACCGGCGGAGTGCTAACAGAACTGTGCGAGAAAGTGTAGAACGTAGAGTATAGAGTGTAGAGTGAAAGTTTTAGAACCGTTAGTAAATTATAGTAGTATTCTTTATCAAAAAGCGTTTGGATTTTCAATCAGCATTGTTAAACTATATAAATACCTTTTACAAAAAGACAAATCGTTTGAACCCCTCTACAAGCAATTACTACGCTCGGGAACTTCAATTGGAGCAAATGTATCAGAGGCTCAAAGTGCGCCAACGAAAAAAGATTTTATTAATAAACTTTCAATTTCTCTTAAAGAAGCAAGAGAATCGGAATATTGGATTAGATTACTCAAAGAAACTGAAATAATAAATCAACAAGAATATGATTCACTAATTAAAGACTGTGATGAATTAGAGAGATTATTAACAAGTAGTATTAAGACTGCAAGAGAAAATTAAAACTCTTCACTCTTCGTTCTACACTCTACACTCACCTGGAGGTTTAATGGCAATTCAAGAAAAGATTAAAGAGTTGATGGATTTGCGTGAGAAAGCACGTTTAGGCGGCGGCGAGAAACGAATTGAAGCTCAGCATAAGAAAGGTAAACTAACCGCACGCGAGCGCATTGAAGCACTGCTCGATGAAGGCAGTTTCGAAGAATTTGATATGTTCGTCTCTCACCGCACACACGATTTTGGCTTGGACAAACAATCATTTCTTTCCGATGGCGTTGTAACCGGTTACGGAACAATTGACGGAAGATTGGTTTACATTTTTTCACAAGACTTTACAGTATTCGGCGGCTCGCTTAGCGAAATGTTCGCTCAGAAAATTTGCAAAGTTATGGACAAGGCAATGAAAGTAGGCGCGCCTGTAATTGGAATTAATGATAGCGGCGGCGCCCGTATTCAAGAAGGTGTTAAATCACTTGGCGGTTATGCTGATATTTTCCAGCGCAATATTATGGCAAGCGGAGTTGTACCGCAAATTTCAGCTATCTTCGGTCCATGCGCTGGAGGCGCGGTTTACTCACCTGCCCTTACAGATTTTACAATCATGAGTAAAAACACCAGCTACATGTTTGTTACCGGACCAAAAGTAGTTAAGACTGTTACCGGAGAAACTGTAACTGATGAAGAACTCGGCGGCGCAATGGTTCATGGTTCTAAATCCGGTGTAACACATTTTGTAGCGGAAGATGAGCAAGAAGGAATTCTTCTTATCAGAAAACTGTTGAGTTATTTGCCGCAAAATAATCTAGAAGATCCGCCACTCGCATTTTGCGATGATCCGATTGATCGTTTGGAAGATCCTCTAAATGAAATCATTCCGGAGAGTGCGAACAAACCTTACGATGTTAAAGATGTGATTCATTCAATTACAGATTATAATGAATTCTTAGAAGTACAGCGCCATTACGCGCCAAACATGATTACCGGCTTTGCACGTTTCAATGGAATGTCTGTTGGTATCGTTGCCAATCAACCAAATTATCTTGCCGGTGTTTTAGATATTAACTCATCGCGCAAAGCGGCGCGCTTTGTTCGTTTCTGCGATGCATTCAATATTCCAATTGTAACATTGGTTGATGTTCCCGGCTTCTTACCCGGAACAACTCAAGAATATGGCGGAATAATTTTACACGGCGCCAAATTATTGTTCGCCTACGGCGAAGCTACTGTTCCAAAAGTAACTGTAATCTTGCGCAAAGCTTACGGCGGCGCATACGATGTAATGGGCTCTAAACATTTACGCGGAGATATTAATTATGCTTGGCCAACAGCCGAAATTGCTGTTATGGGTCCGCGAGGTGCTGTTGAAGTTCTTCATCAAAAAGAAATTGCGGCAATTGAGAACACAGAAGAACGAAACAAATATATTTCCGGAAAAGAAGATGAATACAGAAAGAAATTTGCTAACCCTTACGTTGCCGCCAAGTATGGTTACATTGATGATGTGATAGAACCGCGCAACACACGCTTTAGAATTATACGCGCACTTCAATCTTTGGCTACAAAGAAAGATGTGAATCCTCCGAAGAAACACTCAAACATTCCTTTGTGAGGCGGTTATGACAAATGTATTTTTTTTGATTTCCGCAGCCGTTATTATTCCCCTTCTTTACTATTTCTTGGTAGTAAAGAAGAAATTGGAATCTTTGAAAAATGAAAAGATGGATGAGCAGCCAAAGAAAAAAACAGTTAGTGCCGATAAAGAATTAAAACGCATAGATGAAGTTAATGCGGCAATAGGATTAGCAATTCATCTCTACTTCAGCGATAGGCATGACAAGGAATCCGCTGTGCTTACTATAAATCGAGTAGCAAAATTATAT
>DAIEQT010000191.1 GCA_027347545.1 Ignavibacteria bacterium
CAATTTCTTTTAGGCGTACGCGATCCCGCAATCGCGGATGCTTCACAATCAAATGGATTTGAAAGTGATAACGATGGAGGCGGTTCTACAAATTCTCCAAGAACATCACCAACATGGTACAATGTTACATTAATTGGTCCAGCTGCAACAACTACATCAACAATAAACAGCTTGTACAAAAGAGGAATGCATTTAAGAAGATCCTCACAGAACAAGATTTCAAACGCATTAATACTTGGCTGGCCGGAAGGTCTGTTAATAGACGGAACAAACACTGTTGCGGATATGAAAGCCGGAACTGCCGCTTTTGTAAAGAACAGTATCATTGCCGGTTCAACAGTGGCAACATTTAAATCAACTGACGCTACATTCCAAACAGATATGCCAACCTGGTTTACCGGCTTAGGTGGCAAAACATTTACAGCAAATACAGATGTAAAACTTGCTGATGCATTTAATCTCGCTAACCCGAATCCAATGCCTACAACCGGTTCACCGGTTTTTACCGGAGCTGCTAATCCACCGGCAGATGGTTTCTTTGACGCAACTGCAAATTACATTGGTGCATTTGGTTACAGAGATTGGACAGCTGGCTGGAGCTCATTATCAATACAAGTTCCGGCTAAACCTTCAGAAATTATTGCCGGTGATATTACAACGAATGTTACTTTAACAAAAGGAAAAGATTACACACTTAAAGGAATCGTTCGCGTTCAATCCGGCGCTTCTTTAACAATTGAGCCGGGCGTAAAAATTTATGGTGAAAACGCATCACAAGGTTCGTTGGTTATCAAACCTGGCGGATTGATTTTTGCAGAAGGTACAAAAGATGAACCAATTGTGTTTACAAGTGAATTCACAAAAGCCGGTTCAACTAAAACACCAAACTACGGCGATTGGGGAGGAATTATTATTCTTGGTAAAGCTCCTATTAACGTTGCTGGTGGTAAAGCATTAATTGAAGGACCTGGCGATGAATATGGTGGAACTAATGCGGAAGATAACAGTGGTGTTATGAAATATGTCCGCATTGAATATCCAGGTATAGCTTATTCTCTGAACAATGAAATAAACGGATTAACATTTGGCGGTGTTGGTAACAAAACTAAGATCGAATACATACAAGTAAGTTATTCCGGTGATGATTCTTATGAATGGTTTGGCGGAACAGTTAATTGCAAAAACCTAATTGCTTACCGCGGTTGGGATGATGATTTTGATACTGACTTTGGATACTCAGGCAAGCTTCAATTTCTTTTAGGCGTACGCGATCCCGCAATCGCGGATGCTTCACAATCAAATGGATTTGAAAGTGATAACGATGGAGGCGGTTCTGTAAATAATCCAAGAACTTCCCCAACATGGTACAACGTTACTTTAATTGGACCAGCTAAAACAAAGACTTCAACAATAAACTCATTATATAAGAGAGGAATGCACTTAAGAAGATCCTCACAAAACAAGATTTCAAACGCATTAATTCTTGGCTGGCCGGAAGGCGTACTAATTGATGGAACAAACACGGTTGCTGATATGAAAGCCGGAACATCTGCTTATTTGAAGAATAGCATTATCGCTGGTTCTACTACAGCAGATTTCAAATCTACAGATGCTACATTCCAAACTGATATGCCTAACTGGTTTACAACAAATCTTGGTAAGACTTTTACAAATACTTCGGACGTACAATTAGTTGATCCTTATAATTTGGAGAAACCAAACCCGATGCCTAAAGCCGGTTCACCGGTTTTAAGCGGCGCTGCAACTCCGCCAAACGATGGCTTCTTTGATGCATCTGCAAATTTTGTTGGTGCTTTTGGTTCAACTAACTGGGCTGAAGGCTGGAGTAGTTTAGTTTTCAATCCAACAGCAATAGAGGAATCTGATAATTCTCAGCTTCCGGCTAATTATGAGTTGAGCCAGAATTATCCAAATCCTTTTAATCCAAGCACAACAATTAAGTTTTCATTACCAAAGGATGGAATAGTAAAATTGAATGTCTTCAACATTCTTGGTCAAGAAGTTGGTTCATTGGTAAACGGATTTAAGCATGCGGGAAGTTACTCCGTATCATGGAATGCCGGAAATCTTTCAAGCGGTATGTATTTCTATCGCTTAGAGACTTCTAATAATGTTATAACAAAGAAAATGACTTTGGTAAAATAATTCTCTCTCACTCTAGTTCACACTGGGCGTCTTTCGTGGGGCGCCCTTTGCTTTAAACAAGATTAAGGTGCAAAAATGAAAAAAATAATTTTAGCGGCAGTAACATTTGTAACGCTCTTTGGATTTTCCCTTCCAGAAGAAACAATAACTGTAAAAGGATCGGATACTTTGGTGATTCTATCCCAGCGTTGGGCTGAGGTTTTTATGAAATCGAATCCAGGTGTTGCAATTCAAGTTACCGGCGGAGGTTCGGGAACCGGCATTGCGGCTTTGCTTAATGGCTCAACTGATATCTGCAATGCTTCGAGACCAATGAAACAAAGTGAAATTGAAAAATTGAAAGCCAAGTATGGTTCTAACGGTGTAGAAATAAAAGTAGCAATAGATGGTTTAAGTGTTTACGTGAATAAGGCTAATAAAAAAGTGAACGATCTTACACTTGCACAAATAAAAGGTATATATACCGGAGAAATAAAAAATTGGAAAGAAGTAGGCGGTACGGATGCCCAAATAATAATGTATGGACGCGAAAATAGTTCCGGTACTTACGTTTATTTCAAAGAACATGTTTTGGAAAACAAAGATTTTAGTTCTGATGTACAAAGTTTACCCGGTACTGCAGCAGTAGTAAATGCTGTTAGCAAAGACAAAAACGCGATTGGCTTTGGCGGAGCTGCATACGCCAAAGGTATTAAAGACTTAGCCGTAAAGAAAGATCCCAATTCTAAAGCTTTTTTGCCAAACAAAAAAAATATTGAATCCGGTGAATATCCAATTTCTCGCTTTCTATATATGTACACAAGAAAGAAGCCGGAAGGAAACATAAAGAAGTTTGTTGATTGGGCGTTAAGCAAAAAAGGTCAGGAGATAGTTGCGGAAGTCGGATATTTCCCAATTAAAAAATAAAAAGGAAAAATCATGCCGCGTCAATTTCAAAGAGATATGGAAGAATTAAAAGCTAATTTAATTCGAATGGCTTCAATAGTTGATGATCAAGTTGGCAAAGCAGTAAACTTGATCGAAACCGGGAATGATTCTTCCATCAAAGATATTAGAGCCAAAGATGATGAAATTGATGCTTATGATGAATTGCTTCAGATACAATGTGAAAACATATTAGCGCTTTTTCAGCCTATTGCATACGACTTACGTTCAGTGATTTCGACACTGATGATAAATAATCAACTCGAACGATGCGGCGATATTTCTGTAAGTATTTCCAATAGAGCATCAAAAATAGCTGAGCACCGCGGTTTGATAGATGAATCGGGCATTAGCGGAATGGCAAAAGAAGCTCAAAAAATGGTAAGCCATGCAATTGATTCGTTCATTCATTTCAATAGTGAAATGGCTCACCAAGTAATTAAAGACGATAGAAAAGTTGACGACCTAAATAAATTTTCATTTGAGTTCATTACTGGAAAAATGAAATCGAATCCACAGTTGGTTGAGCCGTTGGCTCACTTGCTAATTCTTTCACGGCAGATTGAGAGACTTGCAGATCATGCAACAAACATTGCCGAGCACCTTCTCTTTTTAACAGAAGCAAAAATTGTTACACATAGAAAGGTTTTGGAGAATTAACCGGTGAATTCAAAAATATTAGTAGTAGATGATGAAAAAGATATTCTTGAGTTATTGCAGTATAACCTTACACGTGAAGGTTACACTGTAATTACAGCTCCTAATGGATTAGCAGCACTCGAGAAACTTTCGCAAAACCCGGATTTGGTAATTCTTGATGTTATGATGCCCCAAATAGACGGCTTCGAAGTATGCAAACAGATTAAAGCCAACGAAAAATTTAAGAACACTCCTATACTTTTTTTGACAGCTAGAACATCGGAAGCAGACGAAATACGGGGACTGAATTTGGGCGCAAGTGATTTTATCCAGAAGCCGATTTCAATAAATAAAATTTTAGCGCGCGTAAAAGCAAATCTCAGAAATATAGAATTGCTAGCTAACTCAATTGAGAAATCCGGCGAAATTAATGAAGGTCCAATTTCAATCAGCCGTGAGAAATATTCTGTTGAAGTTGAAAAAAGACCGGTGGACTTTGCACGCAAGGAATTTGAAATATTGTTTTTGCTTGCATCCAATCCCGGCAAAGTATTTAACAGAGAAAAAATCTTGAATGAAGTTTGGGGCAGCGAAGTTTTTGTAGTAGAAAGAACTGTTGATGTGCATCTTCTCAATATCCGCAAGAAGCTAGAGAAATACTCTTATCTTATTGAAACAATTAAGGGCGTTGGTTACCGCTTTAAATCTACTTAGCAAAATTGGCTCAAGAATTGTCCCCTCAAGCCCACTACACTTTTCACATGCTTATTACAGTTTACCTGATAGTTATTGATTTTCTTAAGTAAGATAAATAATTCTTCTCCGGAGTTTAAGT
>DAIEQT010000469.1 GCA_027347545.1 Ignavibacteria bacterium
GCCCCGTAGAGCGTCTTTTTTTAATTATCTTTTTTCAAAAGATTCATGTTTAGGGCTAACAAACGGATTCTTTTTCAGTTCATTCAATACTTCTTGAATTGCTCTTTCCAGCTGTGGATCAATACCTTTTGCTAATTGAGCCGGGTCATCAAGAACTTCTATGTCGGGATCAACACCGTAACCTTCCTTAAACCATTTTCCATTCGGGTCGAACATTCTAAAAGTTGGAACAGAGATATTTCCACCATCTATTAATGCCGGAGCGCCGCTAATACCAATCAAACCGCCCCAGGTTCTTTCACCAATTAGTTTACCTAAACCGGCTTTACGGAAATAATCCGGGAATGCATCTCCACCGGAACCGCTCCAACCATTTATCAACATTACTTTAGGACCAAAGTTAGCATGAGGCGGCCATTGCCAATCAGCGCCGTCGCGGGTTTTCCAAAATGCTAATGGTTTTCTATCAAGCAACTCAATAAAACGGTCTGGTATTTGTCCGCCGTTGTTGAAGCGTTCATCAATTATCAATCCTTCCTTTGTAATCTGCGCCGCAAATTGACGAACAAGTTCCGTCTGTCCATCTGTCCCGGTACTTGGAACATAGATGTAACCTATTTTTCCGTTGCTGGCTTCATCAACTCTTTTGCGGTTGCTTTCAATCCATTCTAAATTTCTCAAACGTGTTTCATCTGCAAGAGTTTGCACGTAAATCTTTCTTGCGCCATCCAAAGATGGGTTTTCGTTAACAGTAAGCTCAACAGTTTTGCCGGATAGTCCTTGTAATGCAATCCATGGAGCTTGGTTTACATCGAGCTTTTCACCATTAACTTCTAAAATGAAATCACCTTCTGTTACTTTAACACCAGGCAGTGCAAGTGGCGATTGAACTTCTGTATCCCAAACTGCTCCTTTAATAATTTTGGAAATCTTAAATGCACCATTTGAAACAGTCCAGTCTATTCCTAGGTAGCCAATATTTTTAACTTGAGCTTCATCTGTATCTCCGCCGCCTCTGTAGGTATGCGAAGCGTTAAGTTCCGAAATCAATTCACCGAGTAAATAATTTAGATCCCAGCGTGTTACACAGTAATCAACTAGATTGCCGTACCGCTCACCAACTTCTTTCCAATCCACACCGTGCATATTTTCATCGTAGAAATAATCTCGGAATAAACGCCAGGTATCTTTATAGATTTGTTTCCACTCAGCTTTAGGATCAACCGTTACTTCAAGCTGAGCAGTAGGCATTGGCTTATCCATTTTTTGATTTTCTGCTACATCTACAATTGCATACTGATTGCCTTTCCAGATAAGCATCTTTTTCATATCGGCAGTGAGCATGTAACCGTTGGCATCATCCACAATGGTTTTTTCTTCACGCTTTTCTAAATCGTAGAATTGTATTGAATTCTTTTTATCAGCCGAGCCTGTGTTAGGCGCTCTCTGATAAATAATCTTTCCGCTTACAGCAGAAACTCTATTGTAATTACCTGCCGGTATTGGAATTATAACAACTCTGTTTTCAAATCCTTGTAATGCGATTTTTGTTTCTTTTGGTTTTTCTTTTTCAGCGGATTTATCCTTTGCCGCATCTGCTTTTTTATCATCCTTCTTTTCTTCTTTCTTTGGCTCCTCTTTCTTAGCGGCAGTTGTATCTACCTTTGGTGAGAGAGGGAAGAGTGTTTCATCGCTTAATGTAGCAAGCGCAAGGTTTGTGGTGTTAGGATAAATCCATGTGTTTCCAATATCGCTATACACCGGATTTAATGTTCTGTTGGTTAAGTAGTAAAGGTATTTTCCATCAGGGTCAAAAGCGGGATCAGAATCTGCATAGTAGCCGGTTGTTATCTGATGAGTTTTTTCTTCTTTGGTATCATACATATAAAGTGCGGTGCTTTGTCCTTTTGTGTCGTTAGCATAAGCTATCCACCTGCTATCCGGAGACCAGCTAACTTTAAAGCCTTGCAATGCACCATGCATATGATAAAGAGCTTGATCAACTTTATATGTTTTATCTTTCTCGGTATCATAAATATTAATTTTCATTGATTGATCAATGAATGCGAGCATTTTAGAATTTGGCGACCAGTACAAACGATATCTGTAACCTTCACCGTACGAAGTTAATTTCTTTTCCTCGCTGGGTTTTTCTAAGTCTTTAATAGTAAGCTCGTATTCTCCACTGCGGTCGCTCCAATATGCAACTTTCTTTCCATCAGGAGACCAAGAAGGAAATCTCTCTGCAACTCCGCTGGATTTAGTTAAATTAAATGAAGGGCCGTTTTGAGCCGGCACATTAAACAAATCTCCCCGTGCTTCGAAGATAGCTCTCTTTCCATCCGGTGAAACAGTTGCACCAAAGATTAATCCGGAAACATTTTCTGTTTTCGGCATTAAGGTAATTTCATCGGAAATGACATTAACTTTTACTTCGTGCATTTTTTCTGAAGCCAGGTTTAGCAGGTATAATTTTCCGCCGGCTTCAAAAACAATTTCTTCCGGTCCCATTGCCGGAAAGTGAATATCAAAATCTGTGAACTTGGTTAATTGCTTTGTTTGCTTGTTTGATAAATCGTAGCTCCAAATATTATAGCGCTTATCAGAACCTCTGTCGCTAATCCAATAAATTTTATTCTGAGCCGACCACATTGGTATTTCGTTTCCAACGCTCTTATCAAAAATTTGTTCTGCGGATTTTTTTTCTAAATCGAAAATCCACATATCGGAGTTCATCCCACCGCGGTATCTTTTCCAGGTTCTAAAAGCTGTAGAGCGTGGAGTGTAAACTATCTTCTTCCCATCAGGAGAAAGGCTACCAAACTCAGCATATGCTAAAGGAAGTTGGTTTGGTAAACCACCTTTAACTGATACTTCGTAAAACTGATTAAATCTTTGCTTGCCGCTATTCATTGAAGAAGCGAAAAGCAAACTATTACCATTCGGATACCAATCCACAAGGCGGTCAGCCATTCCGTGATTAGTAACTCGCAACGGAATTCCTCCGTTAGTTGATATTACATAGATGTCTAAGTTGCCCTCATAGTTGGCGTTGTAAGCTATTTGAGTTCCGTCAGGGGAGAAGCGGGGAAATACTTCCTGTCCTGCCGGCGAACTTAGTTTAACAGCCGTGCCGCCCGTTTTAGAAACTAGCCATAAATCGCCGCCATAGTTAAATACTATTTGAGTCTTTGATACATCCGGAAACTGAATCATTCTGGCATTAATTTGCGCGGAAACTTTCGCGGAAAGTAAAACCAAGATTAATATGAATAGTTTGCTGTGGGATTTTGTCATGAAGTAACTCCTCTCTAAGTTATTATGATTTGACAAACTTTAGACGCGCCAGAATATTATGAGATTCTTCGAAATAAAAAGCGGAGACGGCAGCATCCACCTAAGTCCGCCGCCTTGGTTTATTAAACCCAGTCTCCGGTTCTAAACTAAAAATCGCTGAACGAAAAACCAACCTTAAATCTGCCGGTTGCTAAAAAAACTCAAAACCGATATAGTCTGTACCGTCCCTAAAGGTAGCTGTCGCATAATTAATATTTTGATAATAAATAGCCCGCAGATGACACGGATTTAACGGATTTACACAGATATATTTCTGATTCATTAATTATACGACATCTACCTTCGGCTGGAAGAAAGAACTAAGCAGTTTCCAAAGGTGCCGGTATTTTTGCCGGCATTTCCTATTTGTCGAATCTCATCATTCGCAATCAATTCGAGCCGGATATTTATCGGGTCGCCAATATTTTTAACCCGAATTGCAGTTGTAAATCGCGAAGAAAAGAAGAAATACTTATCTTTAATTACTTACAATACGGAATTAAACATGAAATCTACCGAAACAAAAAAAGTATCTCTCTTTTCCTTCCCGAAAAACTTTTGGACAGTAATTGTGATGGAGTTTTTCGAACGGGGTTCTTACTACGGAGTTCGTTCTATACTTTCTGTTTATCTTGTTCTGGCTGTAGCTGATGGCGGTTTAGGTTTCTCAAAATCAAGTGTAGGTGTTATTACAAGTACATTCCAGCCAATGCTTTATCTATTGCCTATTGTAGCCGGTGCAATTGCAGATCGCTTTGGATATAGAAAAACTTTGGTCTTCGCATTCTTTGTTATGAGTCTTGGTTACCTTCTAACTAGTATGATGACAAGCTACTCATTGGTTTTTGCGGCTTTAATTTTAATGGTAGTGGGTGCTGGCACGTTTAAGCCAATTATTTCCGGTACAATTGCGCGAGTTACTGATAAGACAAATTCTACGCTTGCTTTTGGAATTTTCTACTGGACAATAAATCTCGGCGCGTTTTTGTTTCCACTAATTCTTGTTCCAATCCTTAAACAATATTCGTATTCGTACGTATTTATTATGGCAGCGGTTGGTACCGGCTGGCTTCTGATATTAAACTTTCTTGTTTATAAAGAACCGGAAAAACCGGCAAATACCAAATCTCTTCCAATTGTTTTTAAGGAAGCATTTCTTGTCTTGAAAGATTTCCGTTTCATCTTAATGATAGTTATCTACTCCGGTTTCTGGATTTTGTACTTCCAGCAGTTCGATTCCGTGCTCTGGTATTTCAAAGATTATGTTGATAAGACGCCAATCAATAATGCTGTTAATGGAATTCTCGGATTGTTCATGTCAAATCCCAACTGGAAATTTGATGTTGAGCATGTTACTGTAATTAATGCCGGTACAATTATTTTGCTGCAAATATTCGTTTCCAACATTGTTAAGAATAAGAAAGCGCTTCCTACAATGATTACGGGAATTGCAATTGGCACAATTGGTATTGCAATTCTTGCTATTTCCACACATCCGTTTGTATTCATTGCGGGAATTTTCATTTTCTCTGTTGGCGAAATGACAGCTCATCCAAAGTTTATTAGCTATGTTGGCTTGATAGCGCCGGAAGATAAAAAAGCTGTTTACTTAGGTTACTCGTTTTTATACGGAGTTTTGGGCAGCGGTATTGGTGGAATTTTAGGCGCAACTCTCTATGTTCACTTTGTTGATAATCTTAAAAACCCAACAATGCTTTGGATTATCTTTGCGATGATAGGTGTGGCAACCATTATCGGACTTTTACTTTTTAATAAATATTTAGCACCTAAACATGTTGACGCATAAAAACTTGGATGGGAATGGTTAATATGTGAGAAGTAATCTATCTGAGACGTTTTCATCAAGTATAGTTTGTCCTTCTAGTTGAAAACGTCTCAGCATAGAAATTCCGCAGT
>DAIEQT010000478.1 GCA_027347545.1 Ignavibacteria bacterium
TAATCTGCGTGCTAACAATCTTAACCTGACGGCATTGCGCCATCAGCCTCGGCGAGACCAAGGCTCGACGGGTGGCGCGTCTCTACAAAGCGGAATATATTTTTACAGACTATAAGCCGGAAGTTTTACTCAAACAAAGAAATTTATTCTACTCAAATAATTTAAGGTATCATGAAAAAAGCTATTCTTCTACTCGCGTTAACATCAACATTATTACTTCAAAGCTGCGCAAGCATATTCACATCTGAACCGAAATATGTTAGAGTTCGCGGAACACAATTCGAACTTGGTGGGAAGCCATATTATTTTGTTGGAACAAATCTTTGGTACGGTTGCTATCTAGGCGCACCGGGCGAATTAGGAAACAGAGAAAGGCTAATCCGCGAACTTGATAAGTTAAAAGAACTTGGCATAACAAATTTGCGTGTACTTGCCGGTTCCGAAGCATCTTATATTAAAAAATCTCTTCAGCCGCCTATTCAGCCAGAACCGGGAATTTATAATGAACAAATTCTTGAAGGGTTGGATTTTCTTTTAGCGGAAATGCGCAAACGTGATATGCACGCAGTTGTCTTTCTAAATAATTATTGGGAATGGTCCGGTGGTTTTGCTGTTTATAATAAATGGCTTGGCAGTGGGGTAACGATTGATCCAAACAATCCGCAACAGGGCTGGGATATGTTTATGAACTACTCGGCAAAGTTCTATACAAACGAAAGAGGAAATGAGCTTTTCAGAAAATTCATTCTCAAAATTGTTACCCGCCAAAATAAATTCACAGGTGATTTCTATTGGTGCGATCCTACAATTATGTCTTGGCAGCTTGCTAACGAACCTCGCCCCGGAAATGGTGAAACTGCAATACCAAACCAATTTGTTTATTATAAATGGATTGATGAAACCGCGAAGTACATTAAATCGCTCGACCCGAATCATTTGGTAACAACCGGCAGCGAAGGTTTAGCCGGAAGCTTAGACATTGATAGTATATATATTAAAGCGCATCAGAGTAAGAATATAGATTATTCTACATTTCATCTTTGGGTTAAGAATTGGAGATGGTACGATGCGCAACGCGCTGAGGAAACATTCCCAACAACCTTAACCAAAGCATTCGATTATTTTAACAAACACATGAAGTACGCCCGCATATTAGACAAGCCGGTAACTATGGAAGAGTTTGGGTTAGGTCGCGATCTTGAAAGTTGTGATCTGAATTCTCCTACAACTTATAGAGATAAATATTATAAAATGTTATTTGATGCTGTGCATGATAGCGCCAGAGCCGGTGCGCCAATTGCCGGAACAAACTTTTGGGGTTGGGGCGGAGAAGGTAGAGGAAAAAATGAAGATGATGTTTGGCGCGCTGGCGATCCGTTTGTTGGCGATCCGCCTCAAGAACCGCAAGGCTTAAATTCGATTTTTGATACGGATGAATCAACATTAAAAATTATTAAGCAGCACGGCGAACAAATGATTAAACTGCGTGAGAGAAATTTCTTAAATAAGAAAACGCAAATTAGTCCTGGTAACTAAATCGTCATCTCATGAAACAAACCGCGAACTGCTTATTCAAAATTTTATTTGTTGTTGTAATTATGCAAGCATGTGTACCGGAGTATAATTCAGTTGAGTTTCAGAAAAAGCTGGATGTTAGGTTGACTGATTCTTTGGCGACGAAAGAAACTGTTCTGCTTTTTCGTAATCTGAAAATGCTTTCCGAATCAAAAGTAATTTTTGGTCAACACGATGCGCTTGATTACGGAATAGATTGGCGGGGTGATGAAGATCGTTCGGATGTAAAAAGTGTTATCGGAAGTCATCCGGCTTTAATCGGTTCCGATTTTGGATTTCTTGAGTGGGATAAAAATCCTTCTCTCTCCATTGAAAATAGAAAAACAAAACTAAGAGACACTTACGAAAGAAACGGAGTTACAACTTTCTGCTGGCATTACGGTAACCCGGTAACAGGCGGAAATTTTTATGATACAACTGTAGCTGTAAGAAAAATTATTCCCGGCGGCGGATTCTATCTTAAGTACTTAAGTGATCTTGATAAAATTGCCGACTTTGCTAAGCAAGCAGTTGATTTAACGGGGAAGCCGATTCCTATTATCTTCCGTCCGTTTCATGAATTTGACGGCGAATGGTTTTGGTGGGGAAAGCCTCACTGCACACCGGATGAATTTAAGGAGTTATGGCGTACTACCGTAACTTATCTTAGTGATAAGCGTGGTGTAAAAAATTTCATTTATGCTTTTTCACCCGATAGAAAGTTTAAAACTCTAGAACAATTTTTGGAAAGATATCCCGGTGATGAATTTGTTGATCTTGTTGGAATGGATAACTATTGGGATTTTACTCCGGATGGTGATGGGCTACAAGCGGTAACCAACAAGTTGAAAATTGTAAGCGATTTTGCTTTAGAGAAAAGCAAACTTGCAGCTTTAACCGAAACCGGTTTAGAAAGCATTCCGGATGATAAATGGTGGACAGATAGACTCTACAACACTTTTAATCGCGATTCCATTAAGATTGCCTTTGTTATGGTTTGGCGCAATAACGATAAGAAACATCATTACGCACCATATCCGGGTCATCCAAGCGCCGAAAACTTTGTCGAGTTCTACCATAAAGATAAAATGCTTTTTACGCCCCACATGCCAAAAATTTATTCCGAAGTTCTAACTGATGAAATGATTCTATCGCTTGAATTGCAGAAGAAGATAGAGCTAATTAAATATATCGGCTCTCGACCGGTTTTATGAAAACATTTGCCGAAGCCCGGCAGAAACTGAGTTAGAGAAGATTAAGCCTCAACTCAAACAAGGTTTTAACAATTATCAAATTCATAAGTTTTATTATTATGATAAAGAAGCAAACACTTTTTACTCTCGCTAAAAGACTTTTCCGCTTCATTCTGTCAATCGAGCTTCTGGCATTATTTATGCAAAAATTAATTCGCTAAATACTATAGATAATAATCTTTGGCAAACTAATTTTACAGAGAAGGAAAATGAGCTTGAACAATACCACATCAATTACACTCAAAGAAAAAATAGCATATGGTTTTGGCGATTTCGCTTCGTCAATGTTCTGGAAACTGTTTTCGATGTTTTTGCTCTTTTTCTATACAGATGTTTTTGGAATTGCAGCGGCGGCAGTTGGAACTATGTTTCTGGTCGTAAGAATTTGGGACGCAGTAATGGATTTACTTATTGGCGCTGCTTGCGATAGAACAAACACACGCTGGGGAAAATTTAGACCTTATCTGCTCTTCGGCGCGGCTCCTTTTGCAATTGTCGGTATTATTACATTTATTACTCCGGATTTAAGCCCAAGTGGAAAACTTGTTTACGCTTACGTTACTTATGCTTCTATGATGATGATCTATTCACTGGTTAATGTTCCTTATTCTTCTATGCTCGGCGTTATGACTGATAATCCGGATGATAGAACCTCGTTAGCTTCGTTCAGATTCATTGGCGCATTCTCCGGCGGATTATTAGTAACTGCAACCGCCAACAGTTTAGTAGAATATTTTGGAAAAGATGGAAGTGTTGCTTCCGGCTATCAATGGACTGTTGGAATTTATGCTGTTCTAGCTGCAATATTTTTTGTGCTCACTTTTGCCGGAACTAAAGAAAGATTGAAACCGGCAGTTGAACAGAAGTCATCTCTTAAAACAGATTTTAAAGACATTGCAAAGAACGGTCCATGGTTTATTATGCTTGGCGCAAGTATATCGGTTCTAATTTTTAACTCACTCAGAGATGGCGCAATTTTATATTACTTCAAATATTTTATAAAAGACCAAACAATAAGTTTCTTTGGAACAGAATACAGTTTTAGTCAATCGGTTTTAGCTTCTGCATACATGTCAATTTGGCTGGCAACAAATATTTTAGGTGTTGTACTTGCTAAACCAATCTCCGGAAAAATTGGAAAGAAAAATACTTTCTTATTAAGCGTTGTTACATCGGCTATTCTTAGCTTTTTAATTTTTTTCCTTCAGCCGCAGCAACTTGGCTTAATTTTCTTCTCCAACATCTTAATTGGAATTTCTGCCGGAATAGTTCTTCCGCTAATGTGGTCTATGTATGCAGATATTGTAGATTATTCTGAATGGAAAAATAAACGGAGAGCAACCGGATTAATTTTCTCATCATCAACAATGTCCCAAAAATTTGGATGGACTTTAGGCGGTGCATTAAACGGATGGCTTCTTTCCGCTTACGGCTTTCAAGCTAATGTTGAACAAACCGGCGATGCATTAATGGGAATACGTTTAATGCTGAGTGTATTTGCCGGTATTGGCGCGTTACTTGGAATTGTTTTTATGTATTTCTATCCGTTAAGCGAAAAATACATGGGCAACATTCGCAGCGAATTGGAAAAAGATAGAGCGGCAAACGCATAAAAGTTTTTTAATGGTTCTAACTAATTATTGAGCAAAGAATGACTAAAAAAGAATTTAGCAGTAAAGTAAAAAAGCTTTATTCGGAACATAAAAAGCTAACCTCGAAAAGGAATAAGAAACAAGCAAAGAGCAATGGTATTTACGATCGTTATATAAATCCGGTTTTAACCGCAGAACATACTCCAATTCACTGGCGTTACGATTTGGACCAATCAACAAATCCATTTTTGATGGAGAGAATAGGTGTTAACGCCGCGTTTAATTCCGGCGCAATGATATTTAAAGGAAAGATTGTTCTTGCAGTTAGAGTTGAAGGTGCAGATAGAAAATCTTTCTTCGCGATTGCAGAATCTAAAAACGGTATTGATAATTTCAAATTCTGGGATTACCCGATTACACTTCCGGAAACTAAAGACCCCGATACAAACGTTTACGATATGCGCCTTGTTCAGCATGAAGATGGTTGGATTTACGGATTGTTCTGTTCTGAAAGACATGATGACAGTAAGCCCGATGATACATCTGCCGCAAAAGCAGCTTGCGGTATTGCCCGCACAAAAGATTTAGTTAATTGGGAAAGATTACCCGATTTAATTTCCTATTCAGGTCAGCAGAGAAATGTTGTTCTTCATCCCGAATTTATTAACGGCAAGTATGCGCTGTACACACGTCCGCAAGATGGATTTATTGATACCGGAAGCGGCGGCGGAATAGGCTGGGGATTTACAGACAGCATGGAACACGCCGAAGTGAAAGAAGAAATTATAATGGATAGAAAAGTTTATCATACTATCTATGAAGTTAAGAATGGACTTGGTCCGGCACCAATTAAAACAAAGAAGGGATGGCTTCAGTTAGCTCACGGTGTTAGAAACACTGCCGCTGGTTTGCGTTATGTTTTATATGCGTTCCTTTCCGATTTGAACGACCCGAACAAAGTTATTGCAAAGCCCGCCGGTTATTTTATTGCGCCGGAAGGTGATGAAAGAGTTGGAGATGTTTCCAATGTTACTTTTAGCAATGGCTGGGTAGAAAAGAAAAATGGTGAAGTGTTGATCTATTACGCTTCTTCAGATACGCGTATGCATGTTGCATCTACAACAGTTGAAAAATTATTGGATTATTGCCTCAACACTCCGGCAGATGGTTTAAGAAGCTCGGCTAGTGTTCAAACAAGAAATCAGATGATAAGTAGAAACCTTAAAGTGATTAAAAAACTTCGAAAGTAAAAAAACATAGTGCCTCCTATGTTGCCATGCGATTGTTTCTTCTCTGCATGGCTTTTATATTCTAAACCGTTTTAAGTAGAGGCGGCCCGATGTATCAATGCTGTCAGGTTAGCAGTCTTAGTTTGAAAAAATGAAAAAGCAGAACGCTGATTTGTTAAGATGATTAAGATTTTTTATGATTTATCCTAATCGATCATAAAAATCATAATTAATCTGCGTGCTAACAATCTTAACCT
>DAIEQT010000487.1 GCA_027347545.1 Ignavibacteria bacterium
ATGTCCAAATCGAATCATACTTTTTAATAGAACGCAGATTAAACAGATTGAATTGATTTAAACTGATTTTCAAAAACTTTTCTTTTGATCTGCGGTGTTTTCCCAAAATTTAGTAATAGACCAACCTCAATTTTTGTAGCCTTGAGATAATTAGTTAATTGTGCTTCGTGTTCCTCAATTAATCCTTCTGCTGCTTTTAATTCTACTATCACTTTATCTTCCACAATAATATCAGCAAAATATTCTCCGACCTTTTTGTTTTTATAATAAACTTCAATCGGCTTTTGTTTTTCACAATGTAATCCCATGGAATTCAATTCCTGAAGCATTGCGTTTTCATATACTTTCTCTAAGAATCCAAAACCTAAGACATTATAAACATGATAAAATGCTTTAATGATTTTGTCAGTTATATCAGCGTGTAGATATTCCATCTGTTTTTATCTGTCAAATCAGTTAAATCTGCGTTCCATTAATTCGTTGTTTACGGTAATCTTTTCAAATAAGTTTTTGATAAACCAACTTCAACAAACAATAACAATAAGCCGGCAAGAGCCCATCCGAAATACAATTCTCTCGCATGGCGGTAAGAAGTAACTTCAACACGTGTTTTTTCTAAGTGATCTATTTCATCATATATCTGAGCGAGCTTACGGTTGTTTGTCGCACGGAAATATTTTCCGCCTGTAGCGGAGGCAATCTGCTTCAAAATATTTTCATCTATTTCGACGGGAACCATCTGGTAACGGATTCCAAACGGAGTTTGAAATGGATAAGGGGCTTGCCCAATTGTTCCAACACCAATCGCGTAAATTCTGATTCCAAATTTCTGCGCAATTTGAGCCGCTGTTAAAGGATCAATATGACCGGCATTATTAACGCCGTCTGTTAAGAGTATCATCACCTTGCTTTTAGCTTTGCTGTCTTTTAGTCTGTTTACACCGTTTGCAATCGCGTTTCCTATCGCAGTTCCATCTTCAATCATTCCCATCTGAATATCTTTAAGAAGATTTCTTAGAACAGAATAATCAATCGTTAGCGGGCATTGGGTAAAACTCTCTCCTGAAAAAATCACCAACCCAATTTTATCAACAGTTCTTCCTTTAATAAACTCATCAATAACTTTCTTAGCTGCTTCTAGACGGTTTGGTCTAAAATCTTCTGCAAGCATACTTCCGGAAATATCCAGAACTATCGCTATATCAATTCCTTCTGTGTAAAAATTCTCGCCGCTGCTAAAACTTTGCGGACGCGCAGCAGCGATAATCAAAAATGTTAGAGCAAGTAAGCGCAGATACGATGGAACGTGAGCAAGTTTTTCCTTTAATGTTACCGGCGCTTTGCCAAATAATTGCAAGGATGAAAACGTAACATCCGAAGTTACTTTTTCTTTTTTCTTCCAATACCAGTATGCTAATGCCGGTACTGCAAGCAAAAAGACTAATACAAAAGGATATGCAAATGAAACATCACTTAACATTTACTTCTCCTTCTTGCGCGGGCTTTGGTGCTGCCGGAATTGTAAGCTTAACAATTTCGTAAGATTGTTTCATCATTTCATCATTCACTTGCGGCATCGGTTCGAACTTAGCAAACTTTACCAAATCGGCATTGCTGAAAAACTTATCCGAAGTTTCTACGATACCTTTTGCTTCTTCCAAATAGCTCAACACCGGAAGAATTTCTGATGAAGGCATTTCCAGCGCGCGGAAGTTGAAACGTTTCTCAAAATACTCGCGCACTATTTCCGTTACTTCGCTGTGATATTCTTTCACCTTACCATTCTGCCAAAGTTTCTTCTGACCAAGTTCATCAAGTTTGGCAAGCGCAATTTCGTGAGGCGGAATAATTATTTCCGGTTTTACTTCTACTTTGCCTTCTTTTCTTCTCTTCCAATATTTATAGAAGTAATAACCGCCAATTGCTAAGCCAATAGTACCAACGATAATTACCAGAATAATCCACCAAGGTAATGGAATTGTCATCGGTTCTTTTACATCGCGGATATCTTCTTGCTGATTGACTTGAAGTTTGTTTATTGTAATCGTAATTGGTGTGGTTGCTAAAAATCTTTGATC
>DAIEQT010000493.1 GCA_027347545.1 Ignavibacteria bacterium
GAATCTGACTTTGCGCTCCTTGTTTTGGATTCGCAAACAAAGTTAAGCGAGCAAGAAAGTAAATTAATTGAACATCTCAAGCAACTTGAAATTCCTTTCCTAGTAGTGATCAATAAATCTGAATTAGGAATTAATTACGAACTTGTTGAAGAACTAAATTCAAAGGAGATTCCCTTTCATTCAGTATCATGCTTAAGTGGTGATGGAATTTATGATTTAAAAGAAAAAATTATAAGACTTTTACCACGTGACGAAGAAATTCCGCTTGTTGGCGATTTATTAAAGCAGCACGATGTTATTGTTCTCGTTGTTCCAATTGATCTTGGCGCGCCCAAAGGCAGATTGATTATGCCGCAAGTAAATACAATCAGAGAATCTCTTGATGTTGATGCTATTGTTGTAGTTGCAAAAGATAAAGAACTTCGTGCAGCGTTGAGTAAACTTGCTCAGCCTCCCAAATTAGTTGTAACGGATAGCCAGGCAATTATGCGTGTTGCCGCCGATGTCCCGGATGAAATTCCACTTACTACTTTTTCAATTCTAATGGCTCGTTACAAAGGAGACTTGCCCGAATATGTACGCGGATTAAAACGTATGGAAGAACTTCAAAACGGCGATAAAGTTTTAGTTGCGGAGGCATGCTCTCATCACGCGCAGGAAGATGATATTGGCAAAGTTAAAATTCCACGCTGGCTGAGGCTTCACACTAAAAAAGATTTAGCTATTGATGTAGTAAATGGGCACGATTACCCGGAGAATCTTTCTGAGTACAAATTAATAATTCACTGCGGCGGATGCATGCTAACACGCAAAATGATGCAGCAGCGTATTAAGCAAGCTAAGTTTGTTGGTATTCCTATTGTTAATTATGGTGTGGCTATTTCTTATATGCATGGCGCTGTGCCTCGCGCTCTAGAACCATTCGATGAAGCTATTTCTGCGTGGGAAGGAATGAAATAGAATCGCCAAGCACTTTTCTTATCAAATTATTTCAGGAGAACCATTTTCTTTGTTATCGTAGTATTTGGTGTTGTTAAACGATAGAAATACATTCCATTCGCTAAATTACTTCCATCAAATTTCACGGAATAATTCCCCGGCTGTTTCATTTCATTAACGAGTGTAGCTACTTTTCTTCCAAGTAGATCAAAAACTTCTAAGCTAATCTTTTTTAGAGAAGCACCATAGTGCGTTTCAGCATTCGGAACTTCAAAACTTATCGTTGTTTCTGGATTAAATGGGTTGGGGTAATTCTGATTTAAAATGTAAGTAATTGGAAGACGTGTTTCGATATTTTCAATTGAGCTTGTTATGTAGTTACCAAAATCAACACAGCTTAATGATTGTAGGTCATGACAATCTAAGATATAAGTAGAAATCGAATCCACATTATCATGACCCCAGTAGTTCCATCTAGCATCTATAGAAGCAAACGCATCATGAAGTGCAATTGAAAAAGAATGATTATTCAAAAATTTGTTTGCATATTGTTTTGAGCCACTTATTTGAGATGTTGACTTAAAACCAATATCTATTCCGATATGATTATTTAGAATTTTATTGTTTCTAATAAGGCAGTCGGTAGTAAGAAATAATTGTATACCAACTCCGCCATCATATTGTGTATGCCCCTCAACCGTGCACGAGTCAATAATTACAGAATTAGAGTTTTGAATTCTAAGACCATACCCAATACCTCCACCGGGACCACCACCTTTATTATCTGAAATTACTGTTGAGCGAATTTTAATGTCATGACTTTGATTTATGTTAATACCTATTCCGTAACTGGAACCGGATGTTAGATAACCACCACCACTGTTTTTTAAAACAATACAGCCAACTATAGATATATTACGACTTGAATCAATATTTATTCCCTTCGCATCAATACCATAATGTAATGAAAGTGGCGTTCTTGTTGAATCTACTTTACAATTAATGATTGCACAGTTTTTTGAATTACTGATGTTTATGCCATATTCGTTATGAGAAGCTGTTATCCATAAATCTTTAACAACTACATCGGAGGATTTAATTAACATCGGCAATCCAAAAACAGTTTTCGGTCTTATAATAGTTTCAAGTTGTCCTTTTCCCAAAATTGTAAGTGGTCTTGAAACGATAATCTGTTCATAAAAAACACCTTTATCAACAATTATTGAATCATAATCCCGAGAGTGTTCAATTGCCGATTGAATAGTGGAATAATCATTTGGAACTCTTATAACATTTTGAGCATGAACTATGATCGAAAGGAATAAGATTAAAAACGAAATATTATTTGCTTGTTTCATACTTAAACTCAGCTATCGGTTAAATTCTCAGATGTCTTTTTATTCCCCAAATGTAGTTGTGAATTGTATCCCTTTTACGCTCTTAACTTAAATCATTGTGTCCCTTTAGTCAAGGCTAAGATTTTTACTTCAACTTTTCAAGTAGCGAACTAAAATCTTCCGGCAGGTCTGATTCCAAAAAAACTTTTTCTTTTGTGTGGGGATGAATGAAGCCAAGTGTTTTAGCATGAAGCGCTTGCCGCTTCATTATCTCAAGTAAATTTTCTACACGCGCTTTTATCTTCGGCAATTCTAATCCATAAACAATTTTTCTGCCGCCGTAAGTTGGATCGCCAAAGATTGGATGATGAACATGATTAAGATGAACGCGAATCTGGTGTGTTCTTCCCGTTTTTAATTTTAGTTTAACTAAGGAAGCAAAATCAAACTCTTCAATCACTTCATAAAAAGTGTGAGCGTGTTTGCCTTCCAGTTCGCTAACGGTAAATATTTTTCTATCCTTGTTCGATCTGGCAATGTTGCCAATAATTTCCCCCTTTTGCTGCTTAAATCTTCCCCAGCAAACAGCCCAGTACTCACGGTCAATTGTGTGGTGGTAAAACTGTTTAGCAAGCTGTGCATGTGTCCATTCATCTTTCGCTATCAAAAGTAAACCGCTTGTTTCTTTATCAATACGGTGAACTATTCCCGGACGGAAAGAATCTTCGTTTAAATCGCTTAGCCTTTTAGTATGATGCAGAAGAGCATTTACCAGAGTTCCGGTGTAATTACCGAGCGAAGGATGCGCTACCATACCAGCCGGTTTATTTACTACGAGCAAATATGGATCTTCGTAAACGATATCGAGCGGAATATCTTCGGCTTCGGTTTCGTCCGGTCTAGGATTGGTTGGAATTGTTAAATCAATTACATCGTTTGGGCAAACTTGATAATTAGGTTTTACAACAACACCATTAGCGGTAACACCGCCAAACTTAATTAGCTTTTGAATGCGGGAGCGTGTAGCGTTTTCGACAGAATTAGCAAGGAACACATCTATTCGTTCTTTCTTCTTCCCCTCCGGAACATCAATCCTTATTTTCTTTTCTGTTACTATCTTCGCCATCAATCATCATTTCTTGGTTATTAGTTTCGCTTGGTAACTCGGGATTATTCTCAACTTCTGCTACAACTGTGTTTGCTTCAACCGGAATTTCTTTTTTCTCTTCAACACTTTTATGAAAGAGAATTAACAGAATTACACCAATTGTTACGGATGAATCCGCTATGTTGAAAATTGGAAAGCGGTCATATGTTCTACCGAAGATTGTAAAATCAAAAAAATCTGCATTGAAAAAATCCACAACCTTGCCATAAAAAACCGGCGCGTATCCATAGAAAACGCCGTAGAACATTCTATCAATCAAATTACCAACCGCGCCGCCAAGAATAAACGCAAGTGCAATTCTAACAATTAGTTTCTGCTTTTTTGATTTGTAGATATAGTAAAGAATACCAATGCTGGCTACAAGAGAGAAAAGCGATAGAAATAATTTTGAAGTTTCGTTTACGTCTATTCCAAACGCGAGTCCCGGATTTTCTACAAAAGTAATTTTGAAAAAGTCACCGAAGACATTAATGCTGCTGCCGTAATCCATTCCTTGAACATGAAGGTTTAAGAGAGGAATCGTTCCTCCCTTAACCAAAAACTTCGTCAACTGATCAAGAACAACGATAATTAGAGATATATAAAGAACAACCAAGTTTGCTAATCCTTACGATTTCATTTTCTGTTTAACTTGAAGACAATGCTGCGTATGCGGTACTGCCATCAATCTTTCTTTTGGTACTAATGGACAAGTAGGGCAAAGGTTTTGCGGCTCATCAATACACTCAATGCAAATTCCAAAGGTACCGTTTTCAATGCGCTGGAGAGCGTCATCAAGATAGCCGAGAAATTTATTTTCGCGCTGAGCCCAGAGATACAATTTCTCGCGTTCCATAGCGTCTGTCCCTTGTTCAGCCATGTGGAGTGAATATGGAGAATTTTCATTCACATACTGACCGGTTGTTGGGTCCATCATCTGATCTTTAAGAACTTGAAGCTGCTCAATAATTTCGTTGCGCTTTTCAAGAATTACTTTCTTGAACTCTTCAAGGTCCTTACGGGAATAGCCTTGGATCTTTTTTACTTTTTTGGTTGGCGAAATCACTTCAACATGATTGCGCTTTGGAGTTTTTGCCGGAGCTTTTTTCTTTTCAGCCGGTTTAGCTTTTACTGCTTTTGCTTTTACAACTTTTGCTGGTTTGCTTGCCGCTTTTGCTTTTACAACAGTCTTTTTAACCGCTTTCGGTTTAGCAGCAGATTTTTTTGTTGTAGTTTTTTTAACAGCCTTTTTAGCCATTAATGCCTCCGACGTTCTTTTAAAACCCTATGATTTCAAAACTGTAATTGTGCAATTGTAATCGCCTATCTTAAATTCTTGGTTAAAGCCATCAGCGCTCTCGCCAGAAATAATTTGATCTGCCAATACTTCATTTGCAATATAATCATTAAACTGATTTACAAAAGTGATTAATTTTTCGTCGCCGGAAAGAAAAACTTTGATACGGTCAACTACATCATAGCCGGCATCCTTTCTCATATTCTGAACGCGGTTTACAAACTCACGAGCGTAACCTTCGGCAATCAAATCTTCGTTCAATTCTGTATCAACAGCAACCGTGACACCTTCTTCAGTTTCAACTAACCAGCCTTCAATTTCATGACTTATAATCTCAACATCTTCACTAGTGATTTTTACTTTCTCACCATCTACAAGAAGCTCGTACTCATTGTTTTTTACTAACTCAACAATTGCCGCCTTGTCTAAATCTTTAATTACGTTAGCTAAAGCCTTCACAAGCTTTCCATATTTCTTGCCAATTACTTTGAAATTAGCTTTGGCGGATTTATTTACAATTGCGGAATCATCTTCCAGCACAATCAATTCTTTGATGTTCACTTCTTCGAGAATTACATCTTCCATTTTCTGAAGTGCTTCGCGCTTACTTTTATCCACGGCAACCATCATCTTTAACAACGGCTGGCGGACTTTAAGATTATGCTTTGCGCGGATTGCACGTGTGAGCGATACAACTCTCTGAGCGACATCCATCTTCGCTTCAAGCTCAGCATCTAAATAAGTTGCATCCGGAATCAATGCCAGGTGAACTGATTCATGCTCATCTTTCTTGGCTACGTTATTCAGATTCAAATACAACTCTTCCGAAATAAACGGTGCAAATGGCGCTGTAAGTTTTGAAACAGTTAGCAAGCACTCAAACAAAGTTTGATATGCCGAAAGTTTATTTTTGTTTGCTTCCGATTTCCAGAATCTTCTTCTACTTCTTCGAACGTACCAATTTGAAAGCTGGTCAATTGTAAAACTGGAAACCGCGCGGGCTGCTTTTGTTACATCATAATTTTCCATCAGCTCGCGGTATTCTTTTACCGCAGAATGTAATTTGGAAATAATCCAGCGGTCAATTTCAGGTCTTTCTTCATAGGGAATTTCCGCTTCGCTGAAATCAAACTTATCAATGTTGGCATAGAGCACAAAGAAATTATATGTGTTAACAAGCGTACCGAAATACTTTCTCTGAACCTCAGTAATTCCATCTTCATCAAACAATGTTGGCTTCCAAGGTGGGCTTGTTGTAACCAAATACCAACGCGTTGCATCAACGCCATACTTATCAAACATCAAGAAAGGATCAATAACATTGCCCTTAGATTTAGACATTTTCTGTGCGTTCTTGTCAAGAATCAGTTCGTTAACAATTAAATTCTTGTAGGCAACACTTCCAAAAACCATTGTGGAAATTGCATGAAGCGTGTAGAACCATCCCCGTGTCTGATCTATTCCTTCACAAATAAAATCCGAAGGAAAATTCGCTTCGAATATTTCTTTGTTCTCAAACGGATAATGCCACTGAGCAAA
>DAIEQT010000506.1 GCA_027347545.1 Ignavibacteria bacterium
GCGAGAAACTAATGGTTAGCTATGACAGAAAACGAAATATCTACAATTATTGTAGATGCCTGTTATCGAATTCATACTGAACTTGGTGCCGGATTATTTGAATCGGTTTATGAAGAAATTCTGACCTTTGAATTCAAGGAAATGGGACTTTACATTGAACGGCAAAAAGCAATTCCGGTGATTTGGAAAAGCATTAAAATGGAAGAAGGATTTAGAGCTGATTTAATTATCGAGAGAAAAGTAATTATTGAAATTAAGTCCATTGAAACGATATTACCGGTTCACAAAAAACAATTGCTTACTTATCTAAAGTTGACCGGGTTAAAGCTAGGACTTTTAGTAAATTTTAATGAAGCATTAATTAAAGATGGAATAACGAGAATCGTTAACAAACTATAATATAAACTGTCTCGCAAAGACGCAGAGACGCAATTCTTTCTTTGCGACTTAGCGGCTCTGTGAGAAAAATAATATCTCGCTAAAACGCGGAGACGCAGTTCTTTCTTTGCGACTTAGCGACTCTGCGAGGAAAAAAATCTCTCGCAAAGACGCAGAGATGCAATTCTTTCTTTGCGACTTAGCGACTCTGCGAGAAACAAAACATGCATATGAAATACTTAATAGGTTTAGATGGCGGCGGTACAAAAACGAAGTGTGTAATCACGGATTACAATTTCAAACCGCTCTACGAATGCCAGGGCGGACCATCCAATTTTTTAATAATCGGAACGGAAAAAGTATCCGAAACCATTCTCTCGCTTGTCTTAGAATGTGTTGAGCATCTTAAAATTTCTACTGATGATGTTGCTTCAATATTTATTGGAACAACAGGCGCAGGCAGACCAAATGATGCGCTAAAATTAAAAAATGATTTTACAGAGTATTCCAAATCGAAAGGTTATTCATTTCACGCATTTAATGTTGATAGCGACGCGCGAATTTCGCTTGAAGGAGCGTTCTCCGGTAAACCAGGCTCATTATTAATAGCCGGTACCGGCTCTGTAATTTTCGGTAAAGATTCGAAGAATCAAATTCACAGAGTTGGCGGATTCGGCAGATTAATCGGCGATGAAGGAAGCGGCAATACACTAGGCAGACGCGGATTAAACCGAGCCGCAAAGGATTTAGATGGAAGAGCAGATAAAACTTTACTCACCATTTTTTTAAGAGAAGACTTCGGGATTTCCGATACATCACAGTTAATTACAGAAGTTTACCGCAACAATTTTGACATGGCTTCCTTTGCGCCAAAAGTAATTGAAGCCGCTAAACTTGGAGATATAGCAGCTAACAAAATTTTGAATGAAGAATCCGATGAATTAGTTCTGCACGTTAAATCAATTTTTAATATGATTGGCGAAGACAAAATGAGTTTATGTTTGGTTGGCGGAACAATTGCGACAGACAATTATTACGCGGAAATGTTTAGAAGCAAAATTGAGACTCAACTTCCAAAAGTGAAAATTACAGCAGCCGAAAATCCGCCCGAAATTGGCGCGGCGTTTATGGCTAAATCAATGATATAATGTTCCGAAATATTCTTGGAGTTACTTAATGGCAATTCAAAAAGCAGAAAGCAGAAATCCGTGGGTTTGGGTTCCCTCGCTTTATTTCACAGAAGCAATTCCATACGTTATGGTTATGTCTGTATCAGTAATGATGTACAAAAACTTGAATGTTTCCAATGCCGACATAGCGTTCTTTACAAGTCTTCTCTATTTCCCATGGTTCTTAAAATTTTTATGGGGTCCCTTCATTGATATGTTCAAAACAAAAAGATTTTGGACAATCACTATGCAGTTTATTGTTGCCATCGCATTATTTGGAATTGCAATCAGCCTAACAACATCATCTTATTGGAGCTTAACCCTAATTGTTTTTGCGTTGATGGCTTTTGCTTCCGCCACGCACGATATTGCCGCCGATGGATTGTATTTACTCAGTCTTAAAGAAGAACAGCAATCTGCTTTTGTTGGAGTCCGTTCAACTTTTTACCGCGTTGCAACAATCGTTGGTTCGGGGCTGCTTGTAGTTATTGCCGGTCAATTAGCTCCTAGCATGGGATTCAAAGGCGCGTGGTCAATCGTATTTGTTATTGCCGGAGTTATTTTCGTTCTCCTTTTCCTTTACCATAAATTCATTCTTCCCTATCCGGTTGAAGATAAAGGAACGCTGAAAGAAAAAATGACTGCTTCTCAAATTGGACTTTTGTTTGGCGGATTTATTCTCTTCGCGGCAATCTTTTATGTTGCCTTTCTAATCCTCAGTACTATTTTATCTCTGTTTGGAATAATCGCTCCTTGGAAAACAATTGCATCTACAATTCTTTTAGTGATAATCGCAGTAATTCTCTTCAGAACTTACGTTGCAACTTTTGTTGAAAGGTTTGAAAAATCCGAAAAGAAAAACGCAATGCTTCTTCCTATAATTGAATTTCTTAGAGCGTTTGTAATTTTTATGCAGAAGAAAGACATCTGGAATATTCTTGGTTTCCTTTTATTCTTCCGTTTCGCGGAGGCGCAGCTTGTAAAACTTGTTCAGCCGTTTCTTCTTGATCCCATTGAAAAAGGAGGACTCGGTTTAACAACTTCCGAAGTTGGAATTGTTTACGGAACGGTTGGAATAATTGCGCTAACTGTTGGCGGATTAATCGGCGGCTATGTTATTTCCAAAAAGGGATTGAAATGGTGGTTGTGGCCAATGGTGTTAATTATGCACACACCGGATTTGGCGTTTGTTTATCTTTCACAATATCAGCCTTCAAATTTTATTTTGATAAATCTTGCTGTTGCGTTTGAACAATTTGGCTACGGTTTTGGTTTTACTGCTTATATGATGTACATGATTATGGTTGCTCAAGGTGAACATAAGACCGCACACTTTGCAATTTGCACCGGAATTATGGCGCTTGGTATGATGTTGCCCGGAATGTACAGCGGCGCATTGCAAGAGCAGATCGGTTACTCTAATTTCTTTTTATGGGTAATCATTTCCACTATTCCGGGATTTATTGTTGCGGCTTTAGTTAAGATAGAACCGGAGTTTGGTAAAAAGAAGGTAGCATAAATTTTTATTAATTGTCATCGGGTTTACTATGATAAAACGAGCAATATTTTTTTTGTTAGTTGCACTTTGTTTTCCAATAACCGCTCAGGAAACTAAAATGAGTTCTGTAACACAAATAATTCATGAAGTTAAAAATCGGTTCGCACCGGATAAAAGAGTTGCCATTTTTCATATCAGCGCAAATGATACTTCCGGCATTATTACCCTTACCGGCGAGACTAATTTGATTGAAGCAAAAGAGAAATTGATTAGCAGTATAAAATCACTTGACCTTGAATTCAAAGATGAAATCAAATTGCTGCCGGCGGCTGAATTGGGCGAGCACATCTATGGCTTGGTTAATTTATCAGTGGCAAATATCCGCACTAAACCGGACCATGCCGAAGAAATGGCAACGCAAGCCTTACTCGGAACGCCGTTAAAAATTTTCAAAAGGGAATCCGGCTACTTTTTAGTGCAAACTCCGGACGAATACATTTCTTGGGTTGAAGATGACGGCGTAACGCCACTTAGCAAGAATGAGCTTGAAGAGTGGAAAAATTCCGAGCGGGTTATTTATCTAATAGAATTTGGTTTCTCATACTCCAAACCGGATGTTACTTCTACCCGCGTTTCCGATTTAGTTGCCGGAAATATTTTAGTTAAGCTTGGCGAAGAAAATAATTTTCTTAAAGTGAAATATCCCGATGGCAGAATTGCCTTTGTTGAAAAAGAGAATTGCCAAAGACTAAATGAGTGGTTAGAAAAGGAAAATCCAACCAACGCTGATATAATTTCATCTGCTGAAAAGTTTATGGGAATTCCTTATTTGTGGGGCGGCACTTCCGCAAAAGGAATGGATTGCAGCGGCTTTACCAAAACAGTTTACTTATTAAACGGACTTGTTCTAGCTCGCGATGCTTCCCAGCAAGTTCACACTGGAATTTTAGTTGATACCAAAAACGGATTTGAAAACTTGCAAGCCGGCGACCTTTTATTCTTCGGCTCACAGGCAACCGATACTACCAAAGAAAGAATTACACACGTAGCCATTTATATTGGCAACAACGAATTTATTCATGCAGCCGGAAGAATTAAAATAAATTCTTTTGATAAGAACGCACCTAACTTTAGCGAGTTTAGATTATTGCACTTCATCCGCGCTAAAAGAATTCTTGGCTCTGCTGATGAAAACGGCGTTACATCCATTAAGAAAAACAAATTTTATATTGGAGATTTTTAATGAAGCAAAATAGAAGAAGTTTTATTCTCAATTCCGGTTTAATTGGCGGAGCAATTTTAACCGGCGGATTAAATACAACCGTGCTTGCTAAAAACATTAACATCAACAAAAAGAATTCTAAAATGAAACTAACATTTAAACCTTACACGCTTGAGCTTAAGCACGTTTTCACTTTGGCTACAAGCTCAAGAACAACAACACCGGTAATGCTAACGCGAATTGAATATGATGGAATTACCGGCTACGGCGAAGCATCCATGCCGCCATACTTGGGCGAATCGCATGAATCAGCGGCAAAGTTTTTAGCCAAAGTTGATTTTACACAGTTCAAAGATCCGTTTGAATTGGAAACGATTTTGGAGTATGTAGATAAGATTGATAAACTTAACCCAGCAGCAAAAGCCTCGGTGGATATCGCGCTTCATGATTTGGTCGGCAAGCTGATGAAGAAACCCTGGTATAAGATCTGGGGTTACGAAAAAGAAAAAACTCCTTATACTTCATTCACAATTGGAATTGACACTAAAGAAGTTGTTATTGAAAAAGTAAAAGAAGCGGAAGAGTATAAAATCTTAAAAGTGAAGCTTGGCAGAGATACGGATAGAATGATGATTGAAACAATCCGCTCTGTTACAGATAAACAGATT
>DAIEQT010000512.1 GCA_027347545.1 Ignavibacteria bacterium
GGCGGAATTGATCGCCGCCGAATACACCGATTTGCCCTTCCACATAAGCGCGAACAGTTAAAATGTTTACAACGAGATCAAGACGGATTCGCGAGTACAAATCGCCAACTCCGAACAATGTACCCAAGCGGAAGATGATTGCGTTTTTATGTTTTAAGAATTTTTCCGCGTTTAGTTTTGTTTCAGCATAAATAGAAAGAGGATTTGTTCCCGATGTTTCATTTAACTCTAGATTCTGAGCACCGTAAACAGAACAAGTTGACATGAAAACGATTCTGCCATCGTAATTGTCGGCGAGCCAGGCAACAGAATCTTGATTGATCGAACGAGTTAACTCGGGATTGAGCTGGCAAGCGCCATCGCCAACAATTGCGGCAAGCCAAACAACAGCGTCTGCCCACTTCAAGTGCGGTTTCAATTTTTCATGATCGCGTACATCGCCATGAACAAAATCAACCGGTTTGCTAAAAGAGTCTTCGTACAAGAGAGCGTCATAAACTCTTACATTATAATTTGATTGCTGTATTAAATCCGTAATAGCTCCGCCTACATAACCGGCACCGCCAACTATTAGTACGTTTTTCATTTCTGTAGTTCCTTTTTTAATATGCTTACAATTTTATCCGATGTCTTGCCGTCTCCCAGCCATTTCAATTGGGCCGGAGATACTGAATAGTTTTTGAAGAACGAAACTGTTTCCGAGACCATTTTACTTATTGGTCTGTCTTCTCCAACCATTATGCTATTTCCTTGTTCTACAGACTCCGGTCTTTCAGTTGCTTTGCGGGGAATTGCTACAGGAACACCTAACAGCGGGCATTCTTCTTGACTTGTTCCCGAATCTGAAATAATTCCGTAAGAGTTGTATTGAAGATTCAAATAATCTAGAAATCCATAGGGACCAATAAGAGAAATGTTTTTCTTGTCTTTGAGGAGTTTATACTTTTCAATCATTTTAGCAGCGCGGTTGAACTTAACAAGCTTTACTTCCATGTTAAGTTTTTGCCCAACTGTGTTAATGTATTCCAAAATGTGATTGAACTGCTGGTAAGTCTTAAGGTTTTCTGTTCTATGAATATCTGCAACTATAAAGTCTTGTGAGCGTGTGCCGGTTGGCTTGTACTGCTTAACTATTTCAACTATCGTATTTCCTACTACATGGATCTGTTTTGGACTTTTGTTTTCAGCAATAAGTCTTTCTTTATACAAAGGAGTGTAAACGAAAACGGAATCGGAAACGTAATCGCAAATAACACGGTTAACTTCTTCCGGCATTCTTCTATCGTAAGAACGCATTCCGCCTTCTATGTGACCAATCTTATAACCTTCTTTGAATAATGGAGCGCTAACAAGTGCGGAGTTGGAATCGCCAAGAAACAGAATTATTTCCGGATTAATTTTTTTCTTTTTTAGCAGATAGATGATTTCTTTGGAGAGATAGGAAAGCTGTTCGTAATGGTTGGTGCTGTTTTTACCGGTTTCCAAAGTAAAATCCGGCTTGCGGATTTTTAACTCACTAAAAAATATTTTGCTTAACGAATCATCGTAATGTTGACCTGTGTGAACCATAATGTGATCAAAATTTTGATCGAGTTTTTCAAAAACCTTACTCATTCGAATGAAATCCGGGCGGATTCCGGTAATGGTTACTATTTGCATCAATCACCCTATTTTTGAGTGATTTTTGCAACTATCATACCATGATAACTTCTCTTAATTAGCTAAAATTTCGCTTTTTTAGGCACGTTAAGGGATGAATAAGGCTAATATTAGCCAGTTGGCGTTGTTCGGAAATTGTATTTGTTCTGGGCTAAAACACTTGGAATATTGGATTGGTTAGGAAAGTATTGACTGAATAATGACTGCGTGGTTTAAATACCTTTTTACTTTAGGCAAAAATCTTGATCAGGTCTGAGGTTGTGTTTTCAATTTTTTGATTTGCTGTTGCCATATGCTCTTTTTCGGCAACCGACCTTTGCTCCTTCATTTCTTCAACCCTCTTTTTGTGCAAGTGAATGCTGCTGTTCATATTTTCAATCATAATTTTCTCCTTATGCTGGGCGGAGTCTTTCAAGTCAGTTAAAGCACGTTCTTTTTCAATCCGTAAATAATTCATCCTCCTCTGCAACTTGGATTTAACATCGAATCTTTCCATCACTATTACACCAGCCATAGCAATAGAAACCAGCACGCCAAGCAGAAAGCTAATTGCGCCCCACTTTGAACCAGAAACAAGGACTTGAGCAAAGATGGAATTGAACTCCGATGCGTTATCAACAACACGGTTTGAATAACTGCTCATTCCGCCAATAAAGAAAACAATAAACGCAATTACAGTATTATATGTCATATTGTTTGCTAAGGAGATACGCGGATTGTAACGGTCCATATTTGGGAGCTGCTCAATTTTTTCCTCCAGTATTTTGGCTTCGGAATCATAATTGGATTGCAAGTTCTTGATGGCTTCGCTAAGCATTTCTTTTGATTTGACTTTGAAACTTTCCAATTCTTCCAATAAGTGTTTTTCAGCACTCAAATTGTCTTTAATAACAACATCATATGAAGCGAGACTTTCTTTAACTTCAGCGTAAAACCTTTCCTTAACTTTTGATACAATACTTTCTACAATCGAATTTAGCTTATTGCGGAATTCCGGATACGCAGCCAATAATAAAGTACTCCGGGATCTTGCGTAAACCGGAATAATTTTTTCAGTGAAAGCAAACGTTTTAATAATTTCTTCGTCATAATATTCGTCTAATTTTTTCTTTTTAATCTTTTCAAGATTTTCCCTACATCTTTCCAGTAAGTCCCCCTCCAACGGTCTATGTTCATCTAAGATCAACTGAATTGAGTCATGCGCTTTGGCAAAATCTTTATCATAAAAGATATTATAGATAAAAGCATTCTTAAAAAAGTAATTAAACATTCCCGCATTGTTGGTCTTTAGAGCAAGGCTCAATCTTTGTACATCATATTCAAGCACTTCACGTAAATGGTAAGCCGCTAAATCATCATTATCCAAATTAATTTCTGAAAGCGCGGCGTAAATCTTAGCAGTACAGCCCTGGCTCTTTATTTCAATTGCTTCCTTGAAAGCTACATTAGCATTTACGTAGTCATTTTCTTTAAGATGTAGAAACCCTGTGTACAATTTCAGAATATACTTAATCTCAGCTTTGGTGTGCTCGTTAATCCTAAGTGTATTAATTAGGTCGAATGTTTCTGTAAACATCTCCAAAGCTTTAGTTGGATTGTAATAAGTGCTTTGATAAGTAAAAATGATCCCTTTTAGAATCATTTTGAAGAAATTATGCTTGTTTACATCCCGCTCAATAAAATTGATTGTGGTTGTTGAATAATATTCCCTTTCGCTTTTAAGTTTAGTGGTAGCCCAACGTGAATAATTTTCCTTCATCTGCTTATGAAGTTCTGTATATGCAATTCCCTTGAAGTTAAACTTCATAAATTCTTCAATTTGGGTTAGCAACGATGATTCAAAAATCCAGAAAAGAGGAGCTTCGTTGTAGGAAATGAAAATTTCTTTTATCTCTGCCGGTAAATCGAGCGAGAAGAATCTAATACTTTCTTTGATTAGTGCAATTGGATCACTGTCATTCCTTGGTGCAATCTGAAAATGATCTTTGCCAAGCTTAATAAACTTGGAAAGAAGCATTTCGCTTCCGATTGCCGAGTTGCTATATTTTTCTTGAACCAGTGCCATGGCAATTTTCACACTGAAAGTGGGAATGAAACAGTGATTTTTGTTCCTTTATTTTTTTCACTTACAATGTCAAATTTGCCGCCCATCAGTAATGTAAGCTTGTACGCAATTGTTAGTCCTAAACCCGCACCTTCAAACGGACGGGTGTAACCTTCTATTTCTTGGGTAAATGGCTTGAGCAACCTTTCGATTTGGGACGGCTCCATACCAACGCCGGTATCGGAAATTGTTAACTCAACCACACCATCGTGAGACTTAGTTCCAATATAAACGTAGCCTTCATTTGTGTATTTAATTGCGTTATCAACCAGAGAGTGAACAATCTTTTCATATTTAACCCAGTCCACTTCTATTACACAACTGTCTTCAGTTAAATCAATTATAAATTCCAGTCGGTTTTTGAGTGCTTCTTGTAAAAATTTCTCGTGAATGTTTCTTACAACGTGATTGCAGTTCAAATCAACATTATCAAGCTCGACTTCGCCTGATTCAATCTGAGAAACTTCTATGATGTTAGTGAAAAGATTGAGCGCCCTGCCAAGCACTTCTTTCATAGAGCTCATTAACTCACGTACCATTTCAAGATCATGGCTTTCAATACTTTCATCAATTATTTCTGAAAACCCTACAACTGCATTAAAAGGAGTGCGAATTTCGTGCGACATGTTAGCAAGGAAATCCGATTTCATTTTGTTTAGCTGCATTTCCTTATGGTAAGCTTTTTTGAGCTGCTGGCTATACAAAATTTCTTCGGTGATATCCTTCATTGTTATAATGAAGAGGCTGGAGGTTTTCTCCTTTTCGGGGACTGATGTGATTTTACAATTGTATTCTCGCATATCAACATGCTTGTAATTGAACTCGGAATAAGAATTCCGGTGCACAGTTAATTGACTAATGGAATTATAAATTTCGCTTGATAGTTCTTCCGGAATAAAATCCTCTACTTTCATTAGAGATATTTTATTTTTATCAAGTCCAAAGATTTTACAAAAGTTATCATTAGCATTGTCGAATAATGCAGTAGAGCCAATTCGTTCAACTATTAGAAGCAGATCCGAAATATTATCTATAATTAATTTTTGCTTCTTCTCGGAGCGTTCAATGACTCTGGTTTGATTTATGTGCTCGGTCAAATTACTTGCAATCAGAATGTAATTCGGGCTTAGCCGGTCAATTTCAAAAACCGGGTTGAGAATAAACTCCCAATATTCTACCGGATGCTTTTTATGAAAACAAACCAGTTTTTTCCAAACTTGTTTATTAATTAGAGCTAATAGAAGTTCTTCTGCTTCTTTTGGAGTCAAATGGTCGCTTATAATTTCAAGAAGGTCTTTATTGTAAATATTTTCTATTTCTTTGGATAGCACAACCTCGAATGATTTAGACACATACGATACTTTTCTGAATTCATCCAGAATCATTAGGGGCAGCTTGCCATGGTCTAGTGCATTGTGCAGCGAAGTAATTTTATTTTCAAGTTTATTTCTTTGTTCCAACGACTCAATTGACAAAACGAAATACTGATTCAGCTTAATGAAAACGCGCTCAATTCTTACAAAGTAATTTTTTACTAAATCATCTGTATCGTTGGAAAGAGTAACATCTACAGAAATGTTTTTGTATCTGCTTTCGTGAAATCCTTTTACCAAATAGACAAACTCGGGATTCGAATTCATTGCAGAAACATCATCACCTACGTCCAGATTGAAAGTGGTTTTAAACGATTCGTTGCAGTATACAATCCTCAGGTCAAGATCTACTATGATCAGAGGACTATTGTTCGGCAGTTCGGTGTAGTTTTGAAAATCCAGTTCCGTTTCCGCCGGCTGTATGCGTTGATTGTTAGAATATGTCATAGTTACAGTTTTGTTATCTGAACTTTACGCAAGAGCAAATTATCGTTTTGATTTTGTGCGCCGGCAGTAAAATTATATTTGATGGAAAGATATTTTTCCAAGAATGCTACGAGACAAGAATTCAAATAATTAAACTCGACTTGCAGCAACTCGCTTCTTTGATAAAACCTCTTTTTCACTTCTGCTGTTTCTGAATTCAAACTGTATGTTAAGTTTTCAAGATCAACAAAATCTTGAACCAGCGCTGTTAGTTCCGGCAAATTAACTCTTGAGCCGGGCATTTCTCTTTGATCTGAGACAGCACTTATGATTTGCATAAACGTATCGTACACTTTTGTAAAAGTGTCAACTTTCTTTCTCACTTCATATTCCATGCTGTGAGATATCAAAATATCCGGCTGACCAACATGTGCAGTAAATTCGAAGCCATCGAAGTCGAAAACAATAATGTACTTTTCTTTTTCGTTGCTAAGTTTTTTTAACCGCCAGTGGACGCTGCTTAAAAATGCCGTTGCGGGAGAAAGAGATATGGAATCGCTAAACGAAGATTGCAGAGTAGAAAGAAACTGTGCGCTTCGTTGGTAGCGCCCGGACTTAGATGTAGATTTTTTATAGTCCGAACCCGGGGATATATTTTCAATTCGTTCTAACATGCCTAATTCTCCGCCTTATTATCGGATGAATTGGCAGAAAATTGAATTAGTTGGTCTTAATCATCTTGCTGCCTTCAAAATAGCTTACTGTTTCGGCATTTTGAAGATGAATGAGTTCGTTTACGAATGTACGAATTCTTGAAATTGAGGCGTTAATATTGCCCATATCCTCGCCCAATTTGCTCTTTTCCGTTTCAGTCAATTCGTTTTCAATATTTTTTAACGAAAGAACAAGGCTGCTTAACGGATTATTGATTTTGTGACCTATAGTGCAAGCCATCTCAATCACAGCCTTCGAGTGTTCAATATTTCGTAATTCTGCTTGGAGGTTAAAAATTCGGATTCCCGATCTTATGCGTGCAAGTAATTCTTGGTTTTCTACAGGCTTAACCAAAAAGTCGTCTGCACCAACATCAAGACCCATAATCCTATCTTTTAACGAAGAGCGTGCGGTAAGAATAATAAAATATGTCAGCTTAAATTTATCATCGCCTTTAAGGATGTTACACAATGCCAATCCATCCAAAACGGGCATCGTCCAATCGGCAACAATAACTTTTGGAACAAAATTCTTTAGGACTTCCAATGCGTCTTGCCCGTTAACAGCAGTAATTACATCGTAATTATTACGCGAAAGAAGTTTTTCGAGAATGAACCGGGTATCTTTCTCGTCTTCTACTATTAGTACTTTATCTTTCATTAGGGGCAAACACCAGTTTATTTATTTTGTTTACTAGTTGATTGTAGTCTGTTATAGGTTTAATAAGATATTCATCAGCCATGCTTTCCTCAAGAACGTTTTCGCCAAAGCTGTTAACCGGATAAGCGGTAATGAGAAGAATTGGCATTGCCAGTTGAGGATAATTTGTTTTTATGTAACGCGAAAAACGAATTCCATCAATTCTCAGCCCGTTCAAGTATGTATTTCTAAGATTTATATCCATAATTATTAAATCAACATTACCGGAAATAATTTCATTTATTATATCTGTACCATCTTCTTTTATAACTACTTCGCTCTTAATTTTCTTAAAGAACAAACGGTAGAAATCTTGCAAAAATATATCGTCTTCAACAATTAAAACCCGCATACCTATTCCTATTTTGCTTCCTTAAATTTAACTGTAATGCTGATTCTCCTGTTTACAAAACTGAAAGGATCAGCCACATTTCTTAATTTTGTATCGGCGTAACCGCGTACTTCATCAATTTGTTTTTCGTGCAACCCGCCGAAAACTAAAGCTCTCTTTGCGGAAAGAGCCCGTTCTGAGCTGAGCTCAAAATTTGTAAAACCAACACCGTTATTTTTGAATTGATGGGCGTCAGTATGCCCTTCAACTACAATTTTGTTTGGCATTTTAGAAATTTCACCGCCAATTTTTTCAATCAACTTTTTTGCATCACTTTTAAGCTGCGAAGTTCCTATCTCAAAGAAAACATCGTTCTCATTATCTGTTAATTCAATCTTTAGACCTTCCTTAACCATTTCCATCTTAACTAAATTTGAAAAACCACTTAAGTTGGTATCTTTTTGTAATTCATCTATTAGCTTTTCTTGCATCTTCTTAAACTCTTCTTTTTGCATCTCCCTAACTTTTTCTTCTTCAGATAGCGTTATACTCGGTATCTGAGAAGGTCCGGCGCCTTTTCCATCAAACAAACTTTTACTTTTAGTAGAAAACCCGACCGGGTCTTTAAAATAACCGGCTACAGCTTCTTTAACTTCCGGTTTAGCATTCAATATCCAAAGAACAATAAACAACGCCATCATTGCTGTAACAAAATCCGCGTAAGCTACTTTCCAGGCGCCGCCATGGTGACCGCCTCCCTTTTTTATTTTCTTAACAATGATTGGGGATTCGCCGGAGCCTTCCATTATTTCTTTCCTCTCAGCGAATTCTCAAGCTCTACAAACGTTGGTCTTTGATCTAAAAAGATTGATCTTCTTGCAATCTCTGCCGCTACAAATGGCGGATTACCTTTAGCGTAAGCAAGAATGTAAGACTTAATAATCTGCAGATCTTGAATACTCTCTTCCATTGAATGAGCAATATTTGCAGCTAACGGATTTACAAAT
>DAIEQT010000514.1 GCA_027347545.1 Ignavibacteria bacterium
TTCTCCATCAAAAGTTTTATATCGTCCCTAAAGGGACTTACCAAATATTGTGCGTTCATTATTCTATAGATATGCCGCTCCTAACGGAGCTAAAAATCCCGTAGGGATTAAATATCTATAGCTAAAGAATTCCTAATAAACCGAAGTCCCTTTAGGGACGAAACAGAAAACTAAGGAACAGAAAAAAGCCGGGCTATGTATAAGAAACAGTTTGATTAAATTAGAACATCAGATGGAGAAAGTTATGAAAAGAATATTGCTGGCTGTAATTACGTTGGTTTTTATTTCACAAACCATTTTTGCCTCCGGCGAAGTAATAGTAAAACCAAATCTAGCCGCCGTAAAAGTATTTCTACGCGGAGCCGAGCTCAAACAAAGCGCTAAAGTGAAATTAGAAAAGGGAATTAACGAAGTTATTTTAACCGGAATTGCTTCTAACATTGACCGGAATAGTATAAATGTTTCCGGGAAAGGAGACGGCGTCATAATTTCTGTGGTACAGCGTTTTGATTATCTACGCTCGCCGGAGAAAAACCCCGATGTAAAAGCGCTAGAAGATTCGCTGGAAAGTTTGAACAAGCAACTTAGTTTTAAACAGAGAGACCAAGAAGTTCTTTATACTGAGTTAGACATGATTGTTTCCAACAAGAGCATTGGAAATGAAAAGGTTGGCGTTACAGTTACAGAATTGCAAAAGATGGCAGATTTTTACCGTAAAAGGGTAACAGAAATGAAAACAATGTTGCTGGATTTAACCGCTCAATCCAAGAAAATTCAGAAGAACGTAGAGAAAGTTCAAAAGCAACTATATGAATTGAACAACAAGTTGAATAAACCTACGAATGAAGTTGCGGTTTCAGTTTCGGCAAAAACTTCCGGTACGTTCGATTTGGAATTATCCTACATTGTTTACGATGCCGGTTGGGTGCCAACTTATAATATTCGTGTTGAGAAGATAAACACACCAGCGCAGTTAAATTATATTGCCAATGTTTATCAAAACAGCGGATTTGATTGGAACGATGTAGATATTGTCCTTTCTACTAGAGATCCGAACCGAAACAATACAAAGCCGGAATTATTTCCGTGGTATTTAAATTTCCTTCATCCGCTCGGTTTTCAGAGGGAAAAAGGGGGTATGATGAAAGCAGTTTCTATGAATGCTGTTGCTCAAGATGCTGCGCCAGTACTTGCCGAATCAATGGCTGATTATTATGAAGCTGTTGAAACGCAATTGGCTGTTGAGTTTACACCTTCACTTAAATATTCAATTCCATCTGATAACAAACAGCATTCCGTTGCGATTAAGGATTACAATGTGAAAGCTGATTATGAGTACTATGCTGTTCCTAAACTTGATAACAATGCCTTCCTGGTAGCGCTACTCACAGACTGGAGTGAGTTTAACTTGTTACCGGGTGAAGCCAATATCTACTTTGAAAATTCTTATGTAGGTAAAACGCATATCAATCCGGAAACCACGAAAGATACTTTGGCAGTTTCTCTTGGCAGAGATGAAAACGTTAGTGTAAGCCGTGAACAGTTAAAAGATTTTACGGAAGATAAGTTTCTGAGCAGTGATATAGAAAGAACATTTGCTTACGAAATCAAAATAAAGAATAACAAGAAAGGCGCGGTAAATCTTACAGTTGAAGAACAGATTCCAATTTCTCAGCACGAAGATATTGTAGTAAAAGTAATTGAATTATCCGGCGGAAAGTATAACAGAGAAAACGGTGAGCTAAAGTGGAACGTAGATGTTGATGGCGGCAAATCTGTTTCGAAGAAACTAGTGTTCAGCGTGCGTCACCCAAAGGATAAACAAATTCAAGGGTTGTAAGGTTATTCGTAGAGACGCTCTACAGAGCGTCTCTATTATTTCTTGTAGCTCCTAAAAGCAAAAGTAAACTGCTTAAAAAAGTTTGCCGGAAAGAAAGTTTTCAAACCATATTCTTCAGCGCGTTCGTTAGGCAAGTAAGCCGTACCAAACATCCAATCCCAAAAAGCAAACTTAGTAGCAAAATTTTTGTTTCTACCTTTTCCGGTGGTGTGGTGGATTCTGTGCATCTCCGGTCCGTTAATTATCTTTTGCAGCCATCCACTGTTTACACCAAGATTAGCGTGTATATACATGCCCCACACTGCACTAATTACACCCTTGTATGCAACCCCTTCCGGCGGTGCGCCGAGAAGCACGATAGGTAAAAACTCCACAGTTTGATTGATAAGAATTTCGAACGCGTGTGAGCGTGAGCCGGAAAGCCAATCAACTGTTTTGGGCGAGTGGTGAGCTTCGTGCAAACGCCAAAGATATTTGTTGCTGTGCATGAATCGGTGCATCAAATAAATATAGA
>DAIEQT010000524.1 GCA_027347545.1 Ignavibacteria bacterium
ATATCCGGAATCATCATTGGAACAAAGAAAGGGCTAACTCTTTTTGGACCACCTTGTATATAAGCATTGTGCTGATCTTCAAAAGTTTGAATACCACCAATGCCGCTGCCGAAAACAACTCCAGCCATTTCCGGGGTTATCTTTGACAGATCAAGTTTTGAATCCTCCAAAGCCATAGCCGCTGTAGCAAGTCCGTAATGAGTATATGCATCCATGCGCTTAACTTCTTTTTTATCAATAAAGGAAATTGGATCGAAGTTTTTAAGCTCGAATGCAAATTTTGTAGTATGATTCGTAGTATCAAATTTTGTAATAAGACCGGCGCCGTTTTTTCCAGCGATAAGTCCATTCCAAAACTCATCTTTAGAATTTCCGATTGGCGTTAACGCTCCAATTCCGGTTATCACTACTCTTCTTTTACTCATTTTCTTTCCATGTTATTTGGTGGATTCAGATTAGTACAAAAAAGAAGACCACAGCTTTAGCCGTGGTCTAAAATATTTATCCTAATTTCTCTGTGAGATATTTTGTAGCGTCGCCAACTGTGCCGATCTTTTCTGCGTCTTCATCTGGAATTGAAATATTGAAAGCGGACTCGAATCCCATAACTAATTCAACGATATCGAGAGAGTCAGCGCCAAGGTCGTTTGTGAAAGAAGCTTCTGGTGTAATTTGTGATTCTTCAACACCGAGCTTATCAATAATGATTTCTTTTACTTTTGCTGCAACGTCCATTTTTACTCCTTTTATGGTTGTACAAATAAGTTTATTAAATCTTTTCTACATCACCATACCACCGTCAACAGTTAAAACCTGTCCGGTGATATAATCAGCATCGCTGCTGGCTAAAAACAAAACTGCTTTTGCAATGTCTCCCGGCGTGCCCAATCTTTTAATTGGTACATTCTGAAGAATTGCTTCTCTCTGTTGCTCATTCAGCTTATCAGTCATATCTGTTTCGATAAAACCCGGCGCTACACAATTAACGTTGATGTTACGCGACGCCAGTTCTTTTGCATTGGATTTTGACATTCCAATTACACCGGCTTTTGAAGCAACGTAATTTGCTTGACCAGCGTTACCAATAATTCCAACAACAGAAGAAATATTAACAATTTTACCAAACCTTTGCCCTAAAAAAGTTTTTAGGATGGCTTTTGTATAGTTGAATACGCTTTTGAGGTTTGCATTAATAACCGAATCAAAATCTTGTTCATTCATTCTAAGAAGAAGGCCGTCTTTGGTAATTCCGGCATTGTTAACTAGAATATCTACGCCGCCAAGTTTTTCAAGTGCGAACTTTACAGTTTCATCGGCAGCAGAAAACGAAGAAGCATCGGCTTTAAAACCAAAAACTTTTACAGTCTCGGTTGATAACTCTTGCTCAATCTTGCGGGCTGTTTCATCAGAACTGTGGTAAGTGAAGACAACGCTACAGCCATTTTCTACTAATTCTTTAACAATTCCTTTACCGATTCCACGCGTACCACCGGTTACAATAGCTTTCTTGTTAAGTAACTTCAAATTTGCCTCATTTACTTTTACTAAAGAATTCTTCCCGGTAAGTTTCCAATTCTTTGAAACCTTCTTCACCGAGAACATGCTTCAATTCGTTTTTACAACAATCAAAAACAGTAGAAATTTGATTTACCGGCTTATTGCAATAATGCATACGGTCTAAGTGCTCGTCATCCACGGTTAGAACACCCTCAAAAATTACGAGCGGAAACAAAATACAATATAACGGCTTATATTTCCACTTGAATTCTCCATCCTCCATTGCAATCTTCTGGAGCGTGCAGAATCCTTGCCGATCAAGAAAAACACATTTTCCGTTGTGAACTTCTGTTCCAACTGCAATGCCGGAAGGAAAATCATCATCCGGCTCGGGATCTTCGAACCACTTTTCTACATCTTTCGTCTGTGAATCATCCATCGACTTGACGATTCTATCTTTCAAACTCATAATCAGTTCATGTTCGCTCTTATCAGTATATACTCCATAGTAACAGCACTCGCCGGAACAAATACAAACATCGCAAGTTTTTACAAATTTCTGAGTAAAGATCAGCGGATCAATGTACATTCCGTTAATCATCTTTTCAAATTTTGGTTTGGTCACAGGTATTTCTCAACTTCCGAAAATTTATCAATTCCAAACACTTTCACATTCGGGTTTATTCTCTTTACTAATCCTTGCAAAACTTTTCCCGGACCAATTTCATAAAACTCATCAGCGCCGTCATTTATCATATTAACAATTGTTTCTTCCCATCTAACCGGTTTAGTAAGCTGCTGGTTAAGTAAATCTTTAACTACTTCTTTAGATTGAGCCGGCTCGGCAGTAACATTTGCATAAACCGGAATCTTAGCATCGTAAAATGGAGTTTCATCTAACTTAGCTTTTAATCTTTCTCTCGCGCTTTCCATTAATGGTGAGTGGAACGCTCCGCTGACAACCAATTCCTTAACAAGTTTAGCGCCTTTGGCTTTGGCTAAAACCATTGCTTCTTTAACGCCATCAACAGAACCGGAAATAACAATTTGTCCCGGCGAATTAAAATTTGCGCATTGAACAACACCTTTTGAAGATGCTTCGGAACAAGCTTCTTCAACAAGTTTAGCATCTAAGCCAACAACGGCAGCCATCGTACCTTTCCAATCAATACCGGCTTGAAGCATAGCTTCGCCTCGAACGCGAACTAACTTTACTGCATCATAAAACTGAATTGCTTTAGCCGCTACAAGTGCAGAGTATTCGCCTAGCGAATGACCAGCAGCCATATCCGGCTCTAAAGTTCTAATCACACTTGCTAAAACAACGCTATGCAAAAATATTGATGGCTGAGTAACATCAGTTTGCTTAAGAGATTCTTCCGGTCCTTCAAACATTATTTGAGAAAGTGGAACACCAATTGCCTCTTCAGCTGTTTTTATCATTTCCTTTGCTTCAACGGAATTCTCGTA
>DAIEQT010000031.1 GCA_027347545.1 Ignavibacteria bacterium
AGAAATAGCAAGAAGCGGAATAGTTGCGCTCAAGCGCGGCGAGCAAATGAGAATTCAAAAAGAAAAAAATATAACAACTTAAAAGAGGTAGTGAAATGAAAGTTTATTATGAAGCGGATGCAAATCTTGATCTTCTGAAAAATAACAAAATTGCTGTACTCGGTTTCGGCAGCCAAGGACATGCGCACGCGCTTAACTTAAAAGAAAGTGGAATGAATGTTTGCGTTGGTCTTCGTGCTGATTCATCTTCTGTTGAAAAAGCTAAAGCCGGTGGACTGGAAGTAAAGTCTGTTTCCGAAGCTGTAAGGTTATCCAATGTGATTATGATTTTGCTGCCGGATCAAACTCAAAAATCTGTTTACGATTCTGAGATTGCACCAAATCTAAAATCCGGAGACACACTTGCATTTGGTCACGGCTTCAATATTCATTACAAACAAATCGTTCCTCCGGCAGATGTTAACGTTATGATGATTGCGCCGAAAGGTCCGGGACATTTGGTTCGCAGAACTTACGAACAAGGAAGCGGCGTTCCATGCTTGATTGCGGTTGAACAAGATCCAAGCGGCAACACAAAAGATTTAGCACTTGCTTGGGCAAAAGGAATTGGCGGCGCCCGCTCCGGTGTTATTGAGACAAACTTTAAGAATGAAACTGAAACAGATTTGTTTGGCGAGCAAGCAGTTCTTTGCGGCGGCTCAGCGGAATTAATCAAAGCTGGATTCGAAACGCTTGTTGAAGCTGGTTATCCGGCGGAACTCTCTTACTTCGAATGTATGCACGAAATGAAATTGATTGTTGATCTCTACTACGAAGGAGGTCTTTCCCGCATGAATTATTCTGTGAGCGATACTGCTGAATACGGCGGAATGACTCGCGGACCAAGAGTGATTACATCTGAAACGAAAAAAGAAATGAAAAAAATTTTAGAAGAAGTACAAAGCGGTCAGTTTGCAAAAGAGTTTATTGAAGAATACAATTCCGGCGCGGCTAAGTTTAATCAGCTTAGAAAAGATAACAGAGAACATGGAATTGAAGTTGTAGGTGCAAAGTTGCGCAGCATGATGAGCTGGCTGGTAAAAAAATAATTGAGAATTGAGAATGCAGAATTGAGAATTATTTAATCTGTTTTTATCAGTTAAATCAGTTTAATCTGCGTTCCATTAGGTTATATGGAGAAGAAATGTTTAAGATAGCTTTACTTCCCGGTGATGGAATTGGAGTTGAAGTTGCAGCTTCGGCTGTGCAAGTAATTAAAACTGTTGCAGAACATTTCAACACCGAAGTTGTATTTAAGGAATGTTTAATTGGCGGTTGTTCTTACGATGCATATGGAACACCATTGACTGATGAAACAATTCAGACTTGCTATGATTCAGATGCTGTTTTTCTTGGCGCCGTTGGCGGATACAAATGGGAAGCGCTCCCACACAATTTGAAACCGGAAGCAGCATTATTAAAGCTCCGTAAATCTTTGGGATTGTACACGAATATCCGTCCGGCAAAAATTTATAAACCTCTTGTTGATTCATCTTCATTAAAGAAGGAAGTTCTCGATGGTGTTGACTTCGTTGTCTTCCGCGAATTAACCGGCGGAATTTATTTTGGCGAGCCGCGCGGTTTTGATGCTGAACGTGGATTCAACACAATGGTTTATTCAAAAGAAGAAGTTGAGCGCATTGCAAGAATGGCGTTCAAAGTTGCCCGCGAGAGAAAAAACAAAGTTACTTCTGTTGATAAAGCAAATGTTCTGGAGGTTTCACAATTCTGGCGTAACGTTGTTCACGAAGTTCATAAAGAATTTGCTGATGTAGAATTGAATGACATGTATGTAGATAACTGCGCAATGCAGATCGTACGCAATCCAAAACAATTTGATGTAATTCTCACTTCAAATTTATTTGGTGATATTCTTAGCGACATAGCCGGAATGATAACCGGAAGTTTGGGCATGCTGCCATCTGCAAGTCTAGGAAGCAAGTATGCGTTGTATGAACCTGTTCATGGAAGTGCGCCGGATATTGCCGGACAAAATAAAGCTAATCCTCTTGCAACAATCTCTTCCGTTGCGATGATGTTCACTTATTCATTCGAAATGAAAAAAGCCGGCGACTTGATCGAAGAAGCTATCAACAAAACTTTAGATGATGGTTACCGCACCGGTGATATAATGAGTGAAGGTTACAAGTTGGTTCCGACTGATAAAATGACTGAACGTGTAATAGAGAATTTCAAAGAGATTTATCACAAGCAAGGTTTAGGTGTATTTACACTTTAAACTCGCTCCAACGCCTTCGCCTAAACGGAGAAGACATTGAAAAATCCCTCTTCACAAAAAGAGGAATTTGAGTGAGCAAATAATTAGCAATCTAAATTAATGAGGAAGCTATGAGCGAAAAAATTATCATCTTCGACACAACATTGAGAGACGGCGAACAATCGCCCGGCGCATCGTTAAATGTTTATGAGAAACTAGAAATCGCTCGTCAGCTGGCAAAACTAAAAGTTGATGTTATAGAAGCTGGATTCCCGGTTTCCTCACCGGCGCAGTTTGAAGCTGTAAAAAGAATTGCCGATGAATCGGAAGTAATTATCGCCGGGCTTTCTCGCGCTAAAGAAATTGATATTAAAACCGCCTACGATGCATTGAGAAACGCAAAGCATCCGCGCATTCATACTTTTAGCAGTACATCAGATTATCATATACTAGGGAAGTTTGGTGATAGCAAATACGGCGCGACTTTAGAAGAGAAAAGGAAAACAGTTTTGAAGATGTTTTACGATGCGGTCGCTTACGCAAAAACTTTTTGTGATGATATTGAATTCTCTGCCGAAGATGCCGGAAGAACTGACATTGGTTATTTAGCCGATATAATTGAAACCGCGATTGAAGCCGGCGCGACAACTGTTAACATTCCCGATACAACCGGTTATACTTTCCCTTCTGAATACGGCGCAAAGATTGCAGAATTAAAACGCAGAGTAAAAAATATTGATAAGGCAATCATCAGCGTACACTGTCACAACGATCTTGGTCTAGCAGTTGCTAATTCAATTGCAGCACTTAATAACGGCGCACGCCAGGTTGAATGTACAATCAACGGAATAGGCGAGCGAGCTGGAAATGCCTCGATGGAAGAAATTGCTATGGCGTTAAAAGTCCGCAAAGACATTTGTGATTTCTACACCGGATTAAATCACTCGGAAATTTATAACACCAGCAGAATGGTTTCGGGATTTACCGGAATTGTAGTTCAGCCAAACAAAGCTATCGTTGGCGAAAACGCATTCGCTCACGAAAGCGGAATTCATCAAGATGGAATGTTGAAGAACCGCGAGACTTATGAAATCATGACGCCGGAAACTGTTGGAGTTAACAAAACTAAAATTGTTTTGGGAAGACACAGCGGAAGGCACGGATTGAAATCCAGATTAATTGAACTTGGTTATCATCCAAGTGAAGATGAATTAGGAAAAGCATACGAAGCGTTTCTTGAAATCGCTGATAAGAAGAAAGAAGTGTTTGATGATGATTTGCGCGTGTTGATGGGTGATGAAATTTATAAAGAAGAAGAATTGTACGAATTGAAATACATGCATGTAAACGCCGGCACCGGAACGATTCCAACTGCCACAGTTCAAATTGTTTCGGAAGATAAAATTGTTCAAGAATCTTCGCCGGGGGATGGACCGGTTGACGCAGTATTCAATGCAATAGAACGTGCGCTTGGTATTAAGCCGACTGTTGAATCATATAACGTGCGCTCGGTTACTTCCGGCAGACAAGCACTCGGCGAAGCAATTGTTAGAATCCGCGAAGGAGAAAACTCTTTTAACGGAAGAGGAACATCAACAGATATTATTGAAGCAAGCGCAAAAGCATATTTGCAAGCTATAAATCACTATCTGGTTTTTAACGAAATCAAACTTGAAGTTTTTGAAAAAGAAGAAATGGCTAAATAGTAAAGGAAGAATTATGGGAATGACAATAACAGAAAAAATTTTAGCTAAAGCCGCAAAACGCACCAGTGTAATTCCTGGAGAAAGCGTTTGGCTTGATGTTGATGTGTTAATGACGCACGATGTTTGTGGTCCGCCAACAATTGCGATTTGGAAAAGGGAATTTGGTGAACAAGCTAAAGTATGGGATAAACAAAAACTTGTGATCTTTCCGGATCATTACATCTTCACAAAAAATGTTCATGCAAATCGTAATGTAGATATACTTCGTCAGTTTGCTGCCGAGTATGATCTTCCAAATTATTATGATGTTGGAACCGAACGCTACAAAGGCGTTTGCCACATCGCACTTGCAGAAGAAGGTTACAACGTTCCCGGTACGGTTTTGTTTGGAACAGATTCTCATACATGCACAAGCGGCGCGTTTGGAATGTTCTCAACCGGAGTTGGTAATACTGATGCGGCTTTTATTCTTGGGACTGGAAAAATTTGGGAGAAGATTCCTGAGTCAATCAAATTTACTTTTAACGGAAAGATGCCGGAGTATCTAACTGCAAAAGATTTGATTTTGCAAATTCTTGGTGATATTACAACAGACGGTGCAACTTACCGCGCAATGGAATTCGATGGCGAAGGAATTTCCGGAATGAGTATGCTGGAAAGAATGACGCTTACGAATATGGCTATTGAAGGCGGCGGTATGAATGGAATTATTGCCGTAGATGACATTACGAGAAATTATCTAAAAGAAATTGGTGTAACTCAATTTGAAGAGTTTACAAGTGATACCGATGCGGTTTATCATTCCAAATATTCTTACGATGTAACTAAACTTGAACCGACTGTTGCAAAACCGCACAGTCCTGATAACCGCGCGACTGTTAGAGAAGTAGAAGGGACAAAAATTACTAAAGCGTATGTTGGTTCCTGCACCGGCGGAAAGATTACAGATTTTCGACACGCCGCTAAATTATTGCTCGGACAAAAAGTGAAAGTAACAACATTCATCGTTCCGGCAAGCACACAAGTTGCAAAGCAATTGGAAGAAGAAACAATCAGTGGAATTTCACTTAAAGATATTTTTGTGAATGCCGGATGTACAATTGCTGAATCATCTTGCGCTGCTTGTTTGGGCGGACCATCTGATACAATTGGCAGAAGCAGTGATGGCGATGTTGTTATTTCTACAACTAACAGAAACTTCCCCGGAAGAATGGGCAGTAAAGCATCTCAAGTTTTTTTGGCTTCTCCTTTAACGGTTGCCGCAAGTGCAATTACCGGAGAGATAACAGATCCAAGAAAATTTTTATAAAAAGCCTCCTCCTAAATCCTCCTCCAAAGGAGGAGGACTTTTAAAACAAGGAACGAAATATGGAAAATGTAATAACAGGCAAAGCATACGTACTTGGTGATAACATAGATACAGATCAAATTATTCCGGCTGAACACTTAGTTTACAGCACGAGCGATCCGGAAGAATTAAAAAAGTATGGACACTTTGCGCTTTCGAGTGTGCCGGTTGAAAAAGCGGGATTGCCGCAAGGTAAAACCCCGTTTATCGTTGGAGAAAATTATCAATCGGAATACAAAGTTGTTATTGGCGGTTCAAATTTTGGATGCGGTTCTTCGCGCGAACATGCACCGCTTGCATTACAAGTTGCCGGAGTGAAAGCAATCATAGCTGAATCATACGCCCGCATTTTTTACCGTAATTCTGTTGATGGTGGTTTCTTAATCCCGTTTGAAGGAAACGAAAAACTGAACGACAAAATTAAAACCGGCGATGAAGTTGAAGTTGATTTAGCCTCAAACACAATAAAGAATTTATCAAGCGGAAAAGAATATCAACTACGTCCGCTTGGAAGTGTTTACGATATAGTAAACAGCGGCGGCTTGTTTAATTACGCCCGCGAAAATAAAAGGATTTAACAGTAAGTAACTGAAATAACGCGCGAATTGGATTTTAGGAATTAGTCTTAGTGAAACTTGGTGACTTAGTGCCTTTGTGGCTTGATTTTTTTTTGCCACCAAGTCACGAACCTGCCCGCCATGTAGAATATACTTTGGCAGGCGGGGACACTAAGAAATCACAAAGTGCGTAACTTCAGTAAATAAAATCTTTTTCTATTTCAGAAAACTTTTTAGCGAGCAAATCTTTTGGAGAA
>DAIEQT010000048.1 GCA_027347545.1 Ignavibacteria bacterium
GAGTTAGTTATATTCCGATTCGTACTTATTGCGGCGATGTGTGTGATGAAACAATTTGGGAACGATCTCTCAGATCACTTTTGCATAGCAAGCGCTCCATTCCAATTTTTTGCTTGAATACCAGATCATTGCAACGAAGAAAACGCACCTTGTAGAATTTTTTATCTGCGCAACAACATCTTTCTCGATTAAGATTTGATACCCAGAAGCTACAGAATTACCTGAGAGAGCAAACGAATAGGAACCCAGTTTTACATTATGTTTTACCACTTTTGATTTGGACAATTTGCTAAACGACCAAACAATAATCAGGTGGAGACGACCATTTTTAATCGACTGTGTCAGCTTATCAATGTTATGAAGCTTACAGACAAGAAAGTTATTTTGCAATGAAACGTCATCGATAAAATTGAACTGCGACGGTGGAACAATAATATTGAACACACTAAGTCCATCTTCAGTTGTATACTTCATGTTAGCTTTTATAATTTTATGATACGGAGAAAATCCTTTCAAGCGTGAACTTTTCCAGATTCCGTATAAGAGCGGGCTAGAATTCACAACCTTAGCCAGGTTGCTGACTGCTGCAAACTTATTTTGATTTACAAGTGCTTTTTTGCTGCCGGTCTTTTTATAATGAGCCGGTCGTAGGGCAATTATCTTTTTCCCATTGAATTTTCTTACCACATATTTGCCAATCTTACCATTAATTGCGAAGAGCGGGTTTTCTTGAATGAACGCCATTTTACTTTCTTCAATAATTTAGTTAACAGTTATTTATATGCTGGAAAGAACGAGATGAGAACGAATTGAAGACGAATTCAGAACGGAAGCAGATTTTGTTAATCATGGTTTTATTTGAGTATCTGCTGCTAAACATATTTTAAGAATTAATAATTACAACCGGTGTAATATTAAAAGGCCGCGGTTAAAAAGCGTTGTACTTTTGGATACAGTAAAATATGGGTAACCATAAAAAAATATTGTAACGATTTAACTGTCGATGTAGAGATTACGATTTTATCAAAACAAAAACTCTTAAGAAACAACGCTATGTAATAAGCGTTGTCAACTAAAGGAAAGGTTCATCAATTACTAATTTTATTTGTAGCCAATCGCAGTAGGCTGCATGCGGCGTAATAAACAACTGTTCGTTTTTTTTGAGATCGCAAGCCACAACAATTTTATTCTAATAATAATCTTGCAGCTACTCAAGAAAACACATGAGTATGATTGCTGATAAAAGAGTGACTGAGTTGATTAACGCTATTCAGCAATAAAAAGAGAGCCAAGAGATTATATACTCTCAGCTCTATAAAGTTAACATGAGGAGTTGCCTTTCAACATAAAAGACGGAATCTTGTTTTCTTTAAGAATTATTCACCAGAATCATACTGATTTTGAATCTCATCTTCTCTTTTGCTTTGCCAGATTGCCCAAACAATTGTCCCGAGAGCAACAATAGAAACGGCGATTCCTATTATAGACGAACCTAAAGTATTTACCTTAGGTAAAAATAAATTATAATTCAAAACTAATCCAAGAGCAAGCAGGCTAACCATGTTCATCACTTTGATGAGCGGATTGATGGCGGGACCGGCTGTATCTTTTAGCGGGTCACCAACAGTATCTCCTGTTACTGCAGCTTTATGAGCGTCTGAGCCTTTGCCGCCGTAAATTCCATCTTCAATCATTTTCTTTGCGTTATCCCAAGCACCTCCGGCATTTGACATAAAAACAGCCAAGAGCTGCCCGACTAAAATCATTCCCGCTAAAAATCCTCCAAGGGCGTATGGACCCAGCAGAAATCCAACTAATATGGGTGCAAGAATTGCCAAAAACCCTGGACCAATCAATTCCTTCTGTGCTGTGGTTGTACAAATATTTACTACACGTCCATAGTCGGGACTTTTTGTTCCATCCCAAATGTGAGGATCTCTAAATTGAATGCGGCATTCGTGAACAATATAAAAAGCCGCTCTTCCAACGGCGCGTATAAGCATACTGCTGAATAAAAATGGAACTGCGCCGCCAATCAAAAATCCGATGAAGACAACAGGATTAGCAACAGTCAATTTGCCGGCTTCTTCGAAATATTGTGTAACACTCATCTGATTGATCCTGTCTTCGCTTCCAACGGCAATTACGGCAATAAAACTCGCAAACAAGGAAACAGCTGCAATGACTGCCGAACCGATTGCAATTCCTTTTGTTTCAGCTTTTGTTGTATTGCCAACAGCATCAAGATCTGCTAATATTTGACGGGCACGTTTATAGTTCCCCGGATTTTCTTTTTCCATTTCAATCGGATCATAACCCATTTCACCTATTCCGTTTGCGTTGTCTGCAACAGGACCAAACACGTCCATAGAAATCGTATTCCCAGTTAGTGTAAGCATTCCAATCCCAGTCATCGCAATTCCATAGGCAACAAATAGAGGAGGGGTTCCGGCGTAGGTCAAAACTGAAAGAAATATTGCGATTGCAATAATGACGATTG
>DAIEQT010000068.1 GCA_027347545.1 Ignavibacteria bacterium
TTATCCATAAAATGCCAAATTGCCACTTGAACAGCAGCGGCTTCTTTTTTCATGTCTGACAAAGCACCGGCATAACCGGTTTTATACGGATAATAATTGTTTAGGACGTAAGTTACTTTAGAAGGAGTAGTGCCCTCATCCCAATAATCTTCATTTAATGATAAATTATGAGTCAGATCGATGCAATAGAACTTCTTTGCAGCCGAGTTCAAAGTCCCATCGAATGCACCAGCAAATGTAGTCTGGTTATTGTTAGTATATGGATTTTTATAAGTAATATTAACACCATCGGTGTATGTACTTACGCGAGCTATGCTTGTATGATCCATAACTTTTTTCACGCCGGTCACTTTTTGTGCGTAGGCGGGATAACTAAATGATGCCAACAGTAATATTGCAAGTAGCATACTAACCATTGCTGTTGTAGATTTTTTCACTGTTACCTTCTTCCTTTTTATGTTGAATTAGTTGAAGGTATATACGCAACTGGAATGCCATGGAATATTGTGATTTCAGCTTATAATCGCATTATTTTAATCGTTAGCAACCGAGGAATTGTTTCATTTTGATATTGAAGGTAAAAAACGGTTCATCTTAAACTATTAATGCGTTACAACAATTATCTTGTTTTTGAGATAATTTCGCACTTTTCTGTAAAAAGGATGGTATGGCTTGATTAATGGGTTGATTTGAGGCTCGAAAATAAGCTAAAAAGGAAGTTATTGAATTGAAATCTCATAATAAGACGCTGATTTAAAAATTCTTTAGCAAGAAAAACAAAAAAGCCCCTCAATTTAGAGGGGCGTTTTACATAAAAAACTAACATTCTTTTATAAGAATTTAAGCAACGGATTCCTTAGTTCTTCTATATGCTGCTGTGAGAAATCCGGTGACTAAAACGATAACACCAAGCCAGATTAAACTAATAAACGGCTTAATGCTTGCTTCAATGCTCAAAGTCTCTTTAGGAACAACTTGCGTTTGCGAGTTATGATCTAGTGAAGAGAAAACTAACTCCGCTTCTGCATTTGAGGCATTCATAGATTTAATATTTACTTTCATGTTAAGCTTGGAGTCTTCATCAGCATTGTAAACCGGTCCTTGTCCAGCATTTTCCATATATGGCTCAAGTTGATATTCTTTGCCATCTTTCTTCGCGGTTAACGAAACTCCAATTCTGAAAGAACCGCCTGCCGTCATAGCGCTCATATCCTTTGGCAGATTGAACTGGTTAAAGAATATTTCCGTACCGTTGAAATTATAAGAAGAACCCTTCTTCATAACAACACTGGTTCCGCTTTCCGGTGATTGTGTTCCATCTTCAAAGCTAACTGGCTCTATATAGTAATCTTTCGTAAGACCAACTAAAATATCCGGCTCGCGCATTAAGCTGTTATTAAAATCGGAAATGAACATTACCGGTGAAATTATACGCTCACTCCCGCCTTTTTCAACTTTTACATTGAAGCGGTATTTTGTTCCTGCCTCAAATGGTTCGTAGCCAATGAAAGTTAAATCATGCCCAAGTACGCTTACTTTTTCGCCTTTAACTAGATCAACCTTCTGCTGCTGGGAGTGACCGGCGGTTGCAAGAACACCAACTAAAAATAATGCTATACCAGTGTGAGCTATGTATGCCCCAAGATAAGTTTTCTTTCCTTTGAAGATTTTCCATGCAATTTCGCCATTTACAAATAAAGCGAATGATGAGGAGAACGCTAAGATGATTAGCATTAAGTTGCTAAGCCCGCCAATAACAATCATAAGTAATGTGAGAACTACTGAAGCAATTAAAGCAAATTGAGATTGCTTCCATAGACCCTTGCCGTCATTTGTTTTCCATTTCAGAAGAATGCTCAAACCGTTCACGAGTCCAATAATAATTGCAATTGGAAGATTTAACTCGTTGTAAAAACTAGTTTGCACTGATGTGCCGAAAATCGGAGCGGAGGTTCCCGCCAGTATAATAATTGAAGAGGCAATTAGAGCAACTGAGCCTGTAAAAAGCGCAAGTTCTCTTGAAAGTACATTCTCTTCGAAAGTAAAATGCTCAGTTAAATATTTCCATCTGTAAATAATTCCACCAATTCCACCTATTGTAAAAACGCCTAAGAATACTAATAAGAAAAGGTAAACAGCCATTCCTGGATCAACAAAAGAGTGAACTGAGGCATCGCCCAAAATTCCGCTTCTTGTTAAGAATGTTGAATAAAGGACGAGAACAAAAGTCATAATGCTAAGAATCAAATTTGTTTTAACAAATCTACTGCCACCACCTTTTTCCTGAGTTTTCTTTTGAACAAGCATGGTATGAATTCCGGCAACGCCTACAAGCCAAGGAACAAGAGAAGAGTTTTCAACCGGGTCCCAGCCCCAATAACCGCCCCAGCCAAGAATGCTGTAAGCCCAATAACCGCCTAGCATAATCGCTAATCCAAGAACACACATAGAAACTAAAAGCCAAGGCAATGATTGTTTTATCCAGTCGCGGTACTCATTTTTAATGATGGCTGCCATTGCAAAAGAGAAAGGAACTGCAGATAATGAAAATCCGGTGAAGAGAATCGGAGGATGAATCTGCATCCAGAAGTTTTGTAGGAGCGGGTTTAATCCTTTTCCCTGAACTATAAAATTACTGATGGAAATATTGTTAGCCACAAGAACTGCGTGCAACTCTTTTCCCATTTGGATAAAGCTTTTGTTCGATTGCGGATCTGTAAAAACAAAATTTTGAATTGCAGGTAAGCTCAATAGCGATTGGTTGATGTTCTTTAAATCAAGAAAATCTTGCTGCTGCCAAATATAATTGAATGGTGATTTAAGAAGCGGGCTCACCATACCAAGTAAGAAAGTTAGAGCGAGAGTAAAAACCATCATTACTCTCAATTCAAGATCGCCACGCTTCGAAGTATATTCAAGTAATATTAGACCAATAATTGCAGTGAAAAAAGTCCATAGCATAAAACTTCCTTCTTGTCCGGCATAGAAAGTAGCCATTAGCATTCCGGTTGCCATACCGCTGCCGCTGTAATCATAAACATATTTGTACTGATATTGATGTGTTAGTATTGCATAAAGCAGTAATGCAGAGGCAGCCAAAACGAATATTGCGGTCGCGTGGTAGCTAACACGCGCAAGTGTTATTGTATTTTGATAACCTCTATAGGTTAGGTAATACATAATAACAGAAAACACTCCTGTAAGGAGTGCTAGAGTAAGAATAATATTGCCGATCATTTAAACTCCTAACTGCTAATTATGAATTAGCATTTTGAACGGGTTTCTCTTGATATTTGGAAGGACATTTAGTGAGAATATCTGTTGCGTGAAAAGCTCCGGCGTTGTATTTACCGGTAACAACAACACTTGTAGAAGATTCAAAGTTGTTTGGCATTGAACCATGATATAGCACTTGCATTTCATTACCTTGAGCATCCTTCATATAAAACGAAAAAACATCTTTAGCTTTATCAATTTGATAACTCTTTTCTTTAACCCAAACGCCAGTTGCCTTAATTGTCTTACCGGATAGAGCAACTTTAGAAAAGCTGCTTTCGTATTGAATGTTGGTTTGCGTAAACAAGTAAACCATCACACCAAGAAACACAACTATGATGGCACCGCCGAACATATATTTATTTTTCATTTAATTCTCCTTCTTAGCAGAGTGGTCTTTGCCCAACTCTTTTTCAATTTCTTTCAAACGTTTATCAGTGTTTTGCATAAATAAGAAAATGCCTGCCCAAACTACAAGCACAATGAACATTACTATATAAATAGAATTTTTTTCGAGAAAACCGAAGAATCCACCTTCCAAATTAACCTCTTATTATTTTTTAGAGAGTTTATCTTTAATAATTATTGCTTTGTAACGAAGCTTATACATCCAGAAATAAAGAATTGTATATGCAAAAAGTGAAGTGAAGAACACGATTCTCATATTTGCATTCATCTTAAAATCTATTACAGGACTTGTTCCTTGTACAACTTGTCCCGTGTTTGGGTCCAATTCCATAGAACCGGGATGAAGCCCAACCATTATTCTAGGCATAATAAAAATGAAAAAAGGAACAGTTAGAAAAGAGATAATGGAATAAACTGCAGAGAGACGTGCACGTTTGTCTTCATTTTCAACCGCAGAGCGCAATGCAAGCAGTGAACCATAAATTAACAAGAGGATGAATATGCTTGTTTCTCGTGGATCCCAATGCCAAAACGAGCCCCAAGTAAACTTTGCCCAGATAGAGCCGGTTATAGTAGCTAAAATTGTAAACATCATTCCAAGTTGTAAAGCTGCAGACGATTTGGAATCGTCATCAATATTTTTGTTTCTGAGATAGCGTATTCCAT
>DAIEQT010000077.1 GCA_027347545.1 Ignavibacteria bacterium
TTGTATTTCATTTTCAGATAAACTTGAGGAACTAAAGAATAAATTTTTCGAAATAGCTATAAATAAAAATGCTCAACAAAGAGGTTTTCAATTCGAGAAAATCCTTAATGAATTATTCCTACTTTTTGATTTGGACCCAAGATCATCTTTCAAAATTATGGGTGAACAAATTGATGGAGCATTTACTTTTGACCAACAAGATTATTTAATTGAAGCAAAGTGGCAAAAGAGCGCTGTAAATGCAGGTGATCTTTACAAATTTGGTGGGAAAATAACTGGAAAACTTAAAAACACACTTGGGTTATTCATTTCACTAGACGGATTTTCTTCAGAATGCACTCAGACAAACAGCTCGATCACAAAGTCCATGATTTTGATGGATGGACAAGATTTAATGCAGGTATTAGAAGGTCGAATTAAACTAAAGGAATTGATATATATAAAACGAAGGCACGCATCTCAAACGGGAGAAATATACTACAAAGTCTTATCCGTATAGCAATTGTTTTTAGTTTGTTAATTCTTCAGAAGTTTTCTTTAATTATTCTCTTCAGTTTCACCCAAATATTTATATTTCGTTACTAAAAAATTTTATAAAACCTCAAAATTTGGAATTATTATGAGCTTCGAATCATTTGAAAAATTTGTTGACCGCCATGTTGGTGTGAGCGAAAGTGATGTTAAAAAAATGTGTTCAGTTATAGGAGTTTCATCACTTGATGAATTAATAGACAAAACCGTTCCGGCTTCAATCCGATTGAAAGAACAAGTTCAGCTTGAAGAGCCGCAAACCGAAACCGAGTTTTTGCAATCACTAAAAGAATTATCTCAAAAGAATAAGCTGTTTAAGAATTACATTGGCTTAGGTTATTATCCTTCTATTACCCCCGGTGTTATTCAACGAAACATTTTAGAAAATCCCGGTTGGTACACACAGTACACACCTTATCAAGCGGAAATTTCCCAAGGAAGATTGGAAGCGCTGTTAAACTTTCAAACAATGATTTGCGATTTGACTGCTATGCCGATTGCAAACGCTTCTTTACTTGACGAAGCAACTGCCACTGCCGAAGCGATGACTATGTTATTTGCCTCGAGAAAGGCTGCTAAGAAAAATGCAAATGTATTTTGGGTTTCTGAAGAATGTTTTCCTCAAACCATTGACGTTTTAAAAACCCGCTGTGCACCGTTTGGAATTGAATTAAGAATTGGAAGCCATGTTAATCTTGAATTGACCGATGATATTTTTGGATTACTTGTTCAATATCCGGCAAGCGATGGCGCCATTTACGATTACTCAGATTTATTTAAGCAAGCAGAAGCAAAAGGAATTTACAAAGCTGTTGCCGCCGATATTCTTTCGCTCGCTCTGTTAACACCTCCGGGAGAATTTGGTGCAGATGTAGTTGTAGGTTCAACACAAAGATTCGGAGTTCCGATGGGTTACGGCGGACCTCACGCAGCTTATTTCGCTACGAAGGATGAATTTAAGAGACAAATGCCCGGGAGAATTATTGGTATTTCTGTTGACGCAAACGGCAACAGAGCTTTGAGAATGGCTTTGCAGACCCGTGAGCAGCACATTAAACGTGAACACGCGACAAGCAACATCTGTACTGCTCAAGTCCTTCTTGCAATAATGGCTGGAATGTTTGCGGTTTATCATGGCAAAGATGGTATAGGTAAAATTGCTAATCGCGTAAATGGTTTAGCAAAATATTTGAACAATGGTTTGAAAAAGTTAGGCATCAATCAGAAAAACGAATTTTATTTTGACACTCTAAAAGTAGAGTTAAGTGAAGCGCAAGTAAAGAAGTTGAAAGCGTTAGCCGAAAGTAAGAATGTAAATCTGAGATATGAAAAATCTTTTGTTGGTGTTTCAATTTCCGAACCAACAACTTTAACAGATGCAAATGAATTGCTGGAGTTATTTGCCGAAACTGTTGGAAAGAAAATTGAAAAATTATCACTCGGAAATCTTGGCAGCTCGGTTCAAGAAAAAAATATTAGAACTAGCGCTTATCTAACTCATCCGGTTTTCAATTCGTATTACTCCGAAACTGAAATGTTGCGCTATCTAAAATCTTTAGAGAAAAAAGATTTATCGCTTACAGCTTCAATGATTCCACTTGGTTCTTGTACAATGAAATTAAACGCCAGTTCTGAAATGTTTGGATTAAGTTGGGCTGAGTTTGGAAACATGCATCCATTTGCGCCGATTGAGCAAGCGGGCGGTTATCAGCAGATGATTAAAGAACTCGAAACCCAATTAGCTTCTATTACGGGATTTGATGCAGTTTCGCTTCAACCAAATTCCGGTGCGCAGGGTGAATATGCCGGACTTATGGTAATCCGCGCATATCATCACAGCAGAGGGGACAAGCAGAGAAATGTTGTGTTGATTCCTTCATCTGCGCACGGAACAAATCCGGCAAGTGCAGTTATGGCTGGCGGAAAAGTTGTTGTTGTAAAATGTGATGAACAGGGAAACATTGATGTAACGGATTTGAAAGCCAAAGCTGAACAGTACAAAGAAACATTATCAGCATTAATGGTTACATATCCATCCACACACGGAGTTTTTGAAGAAAGCATAATTGAGATTTGCAAAATTATTCACGCTAATGGCGGTCAAGTTTATATGGATGGCGCAAACTTAAACGCACAGTTAGGTTTAACAAGCCCGGGTTTTATTGGCGCGGATGTTTGCCATCTTAATCTTCACAAAACTTTTGCAATACCACACGGTGGCGGTGGACCTGGTGTTGGACCAATTGCAGTTGCAAAACATTTAACTCAATTTCTGCCGGGAAATCCTGTTGTGAAAGTTGGCGGAGAAAAAGCGATCACTTCTATTTCTGCAGCGCCGTGGGGAAGCGCGAGCGTGCTGACAATTTCCTATGCCTACATCAAAATGATGGGTGAAGCCGGATTAACTTATGCAACAAGGACTGCTATTCTAAACGCCAACTATCTTAAAGCTAAGTTGGAAAAATATTATCCGGTCCTCTATACCGGCACAAGTGGTTTCTGCGCTCACGAAATGATTTTAGATTGCAGACATTTCAAAGCAACTTCCGGTGTTGAAGTCGGCGATATAGCAAAGCGTTTGATGGATTATGGATTCCACGCACCAACTGTTTCTTTTCCGGTTCCAGGCACATTAATGGTTGAGCCAACAGAGAGCGAACCGTTACGTGAACTTGATAGATTTGTTGAAGCTATGATTCAGATTAGAAATGAAATTGATGAAATTGAAAAAGGTAACTCGCCTAAAGATGATAACGTTTTGAAGAATGCACCGCATACTGCCGACTCGGTAATTTGTGTTGAATGGAAACATTCCTACTCAAGAGAGAAAGCGGCGTTTCCTGTTAACGCAGTGAAGGAAAACAAATTCTGGCCTAGTGTTGCCAGAGTTAACGATGCTTACGGCGATAGAAATTTAGTCTGCAG
>DAIEQT010000203.1 GCA_027347545.1 Ignavibacteria bacterium
TAATTTCTGAATAAATTTTAAAATTGTCTCCGAATAAAAACTCATACTTCCTGCATAAACCCCTTCTGAGGATTTCCCATATCCCGGCAAGTCTATTGCTATACATCTGAATTGATCTTTTAGTAACAGTATTAATTTTGACCATGCCGGAATGTAGCTGGAAAGTCCATGAATGCATAAGAGAACATTTTCGCTTTTTTTATTCCCCTCATCAATGTAAGCGATTGAAATCTTTTCATCAATCTGTGTAATAGTATATTCAAAATCGTATTTGAGTTCGGGAAATTGCATTTAGAATTTGTCCGGTTCAAAAACTAATAGCACACAGATGACGCGAATTAAACGGATTTACGCGGATTTAATAAGCGTAAATCAATCAGATCTGTTATCTGTGTGCTATTAAAAATCAGTTACTTAATAAAATCCAACACTGCATTTGAAAATTCTTGCGGATGTTCTATCTGCAGCATGTGTCCGCAATTGTCAATTTCATGAAGCTTACAATTTGGAATCTGTTTTGCACCCCATTGAAATACATCTGCAGTAAATCCCGGATTCAGATAAGGGTTTGGAATCAATCCATCATACCTTCCGTAAACAATTAAAGTAGGAACGGAAATATTTTTGATCTTATCGAATGTCGGTTCATCGAGCATAGCGTTTACACTTCTTACAACAGTATAACAGAATTCACCAAAGTCTTTTGCTTTGATCATTCTTACTCTCTCTTCAACCATCCATTCCCATTTATCATTCCAAGAATAAAAATTCATAGCAAGATTTTTTCTAATTCCATCTTCGGTTGTCTTCTTAACACCGGAAACAGTCATCACGCTTCTTAACCAATCACCTTCTCCCTGCTCAAATTCTTCAATTCCTGCCGGAGAAGCAAGAACAAGTTTCTCCAACCGTTCCGGATATTTTAACGAAAATGTAATTGCAATTTGTCCGCCCATCGAATGCCCGACAAGAATAAATTTATCCAGCTTCAGTTCATCAGCAACTCGTTTAATCTGCTCGGCATAGAAAGTCATACTATATGGGTAAGCATCCTTCTGAGACTTTCCGTAACCGGGAAGATCAACTGCAATAACGCGGTAATTTTTTGAAAGTTCGGGAATAGCATAACGCCAAAAACCGGCATTGCTAGCAAGACCATGTACTAGTACAATTGTTTTCTCGCCTTTACCAACATCAACAAAAGCAATTGAAGGATTGCTCAGAACAGTTTTGGTCGTAAATCCGTAATCAATATCTTGAAACTCAACCGGCGGAAGATTTGTATAGAGAAAGCCGGAACATCCGCCAAGAAAGAATAATGGCAGAAGAATAAATAAAAACAATTTTTTCATGGCTTCCTCCTAAAACATTAACCAGCTAAGTGAAGTAAATATTACCCAAGGATCTTTCGGACGTAATTTGTCATATGTTGCAGACGGCGCATTGTAGAAATCACCGAGCATTAAATAACCAGCGCTTATTCCAACTGTAAGAAAAACTTTGATGTTGTATTTGAATTCAACATTCATTTCACTTCCGATATAAGATGAGCCGCCTTTGGGAGTAACATTTGAAAGCGCTGTTGCAAATCCAAGTTTGCCGCTGAACTTATTGGGAATGAAATCTTTAACGACAGATAAAAATCCGGCTGTAACTCCTAATCCTTGGTTTGATATATCGTGTACAGCTGAATAGTATCTGTTCACAACTTGAGGATCCGGAAAAAGAAGCAAAGCTTTATGAGAGCTGTAAATTCCGGTTGGAGAACCCCACACGTTTCCGGTAATAACACTGCTTAATGTTCCGTCTGATGCGCCGTTGCCGTCGCCGGTTGTAAATAATCCTTCAACAGAAATTTTGTCATTTGCTGTCATTCCGTATTTGTAAGAAAGCATTGCATTTGCGGCAACACCAAAGATATTTGCATAACTGCTCGATTTATCTTTAGCCGATACAGTATCAATCATTCCGAAGTTCGACATCACATAAGCATCTGCCCACCATCTTCCTACCATAAAATCTCTATTGTATGATGCATGGGTTCCGAGCCAGAAAATATCTGCTTCATATCTTTGAGTTGGTAAGTTTATTCTTACTGCACCGTTATATTCAGCCAACCCGCTGTTTAGTCCTTGACCTAAAACAGAAATTCCGCCGGCATTTTTTCCTCTATCCCATAAATACCAAGCATCCGCGCCGACCTCGAGTAAAGGATGAACTCTCGATTCAAGATCGAACATCCACAAAGTTACATCATCATTCTCTTGTATAATATTTTCGTAAAGCTGATAGTAACCGAAACGTGATTGAGTTGTTGGACTTAAATTAGCAAACATACTAATACCGGTGCCTTGAGTTCCCCAATAACTAAGTTTATAGCTGCTGGTTTGCGCAGTAGAGAGAGCGGCAACATTGGGGTCACGCACATTATCAAAAATTCTTTGAAGACCAACCACTAGATTCCAGTCGGAATCTTTCGGCTTGATCTCAACGTTG
>DAIEQT010000102.1 GCA_027347545.1 Ignavibacteria bacterium
CTTAGTCTTAATATTTCAGAGGTTTCATAAGTAAGCAATTGGCAAATAAATAATCAGAGCTAAATAAAACTATTCTTCACCATCCATTCATCATTATAAATGGTTGAGAAATATTTATAGCCGCTATCGCAAAGAATTGTAACAATGTTAGCTTCTCTATCAATTTCTTTGGCAAGTTTAACAGCACCCCAGATATTAGCTCCGCTCGACCCTCCAACAACAATTCCCTCTTCGAAGGCAAACTTCTTTGTCCAGCCAAATGCCTTCTTCTCATCAACTTGGTACATATCGTCAAGCAATTCAAGCTGGGCAGTTTTGATGAGGAACTCATCACCCATTCCTTCAAGCAAATATTTTTCCGGCTTAATCATTTCCTTGCGCTTAAAGTAATCGTAGAAAATAGAACCAACCGGATCAATACCAATCACTTTTAAGTCTGGATTCTTCTCCCGCAAAAATTTTCCGGCTCCGGTTACTGTTCCGCCGGTACCAATTCCGCCTATTAAAAAATCAACTTTACCATCTAGTTGTTCCCAAATTTCCGGACCAGTCCATTTGTAATGAGTTTCGTTGTTATCGAGATTATTATGCTGGTCTATGTAATACAGTTTCGGGTCGCTAGCGCAGAGATTAATAGCGTAATTGTTGTAAGAGTCGGGGTGTTCCGGCGGCAGACTTGCATCAACTTTTATTACATCAACGCCGAGTACTTCCAGCATTTTAATTTTTTCTTTGCTTGTTGTATCTCTAATTACAATTTTAAGATTATAACCTTTGTGTCGGCAAACAATAGCTAAGCCCATAGCAGTATTCCCGGAAGAGTTCTCTACGATTGTATCGCCCGGTTTTATTTTCCCTTCACGTTCAGCTTTTTCAATCATGTATAGAGCAATTCTATCCTTAATGCTTCCGCCGGGATTTGTAAACTCAAGCTTAACATAGATATTTGCTTTAAGGTCTTTAGTGATGTGATTCAATTTAACAAGCGGAGTATTACCAATTGCATCCAAAATGTTATTGTACTTTTTACCAGTCATCTTAGTCCTAAGTTAAAATTTATTACCGCGCAAAAATTCTTCCGCACCCATTCGTTTTCTACCTTCAGGTTGAACTTCGAGCAACTGGATTCTACCATCGGAAGTTTGAACAAATATCTCGGTTTTTGTTTGCGATATTTTGCCGGTTTCATCAGCAAGATAGTTTTGTGATTTATTTAAGCGAGCATCATATACTTTGTAACTTTTCCCGTTATATTCGAAAAACGCGCACGGGTAAGGAGAAAGCCCTCTGATAAGATTATGAATTTTCTCTGCCGGTTGATTCCAATCTATTCTACAAATCTCTTTTGTAATTTTTGGTGCCGGCGAAGCTAAGCTTTCATCTTGTTTCAGTAACTCAACATTTCCCCTTTCAATTAAGTCAATTGTCTTCACAACAACATCAGCACCAAGATTCATCAGTTTTTCATAAACAGAACCAAGATTATCTTCATCTTCTATATTCAACGACTCTCTCAAAATAATATTTCCGGTATCAACTTTATCCTCAAGAAAGAATGTTGTTACACCGGTTTCTTTATCTCCATTTATGATTGACCATTGAATTGGCGCAGCTCCGCGGTATTTTGGAAGAAGTGAACCGTGCAGATTAAATGAACCCAACTTTGGAATTGTGTAAACTTCTCTTGGCAAAATTCTGAAAGCCACAACCACAAAAAGGTCGGCTTCAACGGCTTGTAAACGGGAAATGAATTCCTCATCCTTTAGAGAAATTGGAGTTAAAACTTCGAGATTGTTCTTGAGAGCAAATTCTTTTACTGGTGTATATGAAACTTGTCTGCCTCTTCCCCGCTCTTTATCTGGGGCTGAAACAACCAAAGTCACTTCATGCTTACTATCTAAAATTTTTTGTAAGGAAGGAATAGCAAATTCCGGTGTACCCATAAAAACTATTTTCATTATACGTATCCAAACAAAAAGGAGTGAATAATTTGAAGTGAATTACTTCTCTGTTATTTCGTAATCAATTTCAATTTCGCGGTTCATAATCTTATTTAAATCACTTTGCAGCTTTTTCTTTACATCCGATGCCACTCTATCTGGGATCATTTTGCCAATTAGGTGATCATACTCGTGAAGAATTACGCGTGCAAAAAAATCGTCAGCTTCAATTTCAATTTCCTTCTCATCTGTATCAATATACTTAATCTTAATTTCTTCAGGACGTTCAACATCTGCACGTAAATTTGGTAAACTAAGACAGCCTTCTTCGTAAATAACTTTTTCATCAGACTCTAACAAAATTTCCGGATTGATCATAACTATCGGCTTAAAATCTTTGTAGCCTTCAACGCCTTTCAAATCAACTACAAAGATGGATTCCCGATATCCGATTTGATTTGCTGCCAAGCCAACACCGTTAGCGTTGTGCATAGAATCAAGCATATTTTTGATTTTCACAATCAGCTCATCGGTAATTTTTTTAACCGGTTGAGCTTTTTGCCTTAAAATTTTATCGCCGTAAACTGTAATTGGTATTATTGCCATGGTTATAAATGGGTTTCTACGTGAACTTCTTCCGCGCTTAAATCTTTATAAAGTATTACTTCTGTCGAACAAAACAGCATTCGAATAAGCAGGCGAAAGATAATTAACATTTGCTGAAGTACAAAAGAAAGGATCAAAAAATAGGATGGAGTACGTGGAATGAATTTTCCGAGAACATTATAAATTAGAACTCCGACTGCGCCAATGATTGCAACGATTAAAAACACAGCGAAAACTTTGGTAAAATGATCTTTTATGAAAAGCACCGCGCGGTAAAACTCCTTAAAGAATTTTGTTTTATCGCGAATGGCAAGCGAAACTTTTGAATAATCCGATAGCAGAGTTACTACTCCAATCATGAAAACCAAAAGAATATACCTAAGACCTTTTAGAACAAAATCCATCCACACATTTTCGGAATCTTGATAGCCCCAAGTAATTAACTGTCCGAGCCAATCATAAATCTTGATTGCCAGCGCAAAGAAAATAAGTGAAATGAAAAGAACTTTTACGAAGCGGGAAAAATATCTGACTCCGCCAAAAAAGAAATCCACTATGTGATTCTTTTCCGGACTGTTGAATATCGAAACTAATCCGCCCAAGAAAAATGTTTGGAGTAGAATGTATATAACAACCAGTGCATAAATGCTGAGCGGAATTTGATCGAGCTGAATTTCATACAAATGTCTAAACTGAAGAAACCACATATAATCAAATTTTTCCATCAGCTTATCGCTCATTACTGAGTGAGATAAATTAACAAGCAGCAAATTGTAAATTGGAACAGTAAGCACCAATGCACTTGCAGCGTTAAACACCCACATCAGCATAACAATTTTTGTGTTGTGGAAAACTGACCGCGAGCCTTGTACGAGTGTGTCTTTAATGGTTACTATCATCCGATACTGCCCAAAATCATTAGCGCATTTTGAACCCAGAAAAACCATCTTGTTGAAAGCGATAACGCAGCATAATCCTTTTCATCAATCGTGTATGAGTTATTTGCAAAATTTGTATCAAGCAAGTTTTTGCGTTGTGGGTCAATCTCTGCAGAAGTTACTTTGTTAACCGTAGTGAATTTGAAAATCTTCCACTTCTCCGCTCCATCCCATTTACGAATCAAAGTATTTTTATCAGTAACAAGAGCAATTTCAGTTTTGAAAACACCATCGCCTAATCTTTCAACCAAAACTTCATATTCTGTTTCGGAAGTTTGCTTAACAGACGTTACCCGGTAATCAAAACTTTTAGAAGATCTGTAAAACTCATCAAAGAACCATGTCATGTCCTCACGGTTAATTCTATTTACAATTTCAATAAAATCTTTAGCCGTCGGGTGTTTATACTTATAGAGATTGTAATACTCTCTCAGAATCGTCATCATCTTTTCCGTACCCAAGTATCTTTCAAGCGTAAGTAGAACTAATTCCGGCTTGTTGTAAGAGTTTACAACATACGACAGCCGTGTTGGAAGTTTGTAAGAAGTATCGGCAATAGTTCCAACATTAAGGTTAGCGTAGTAGTTTGTAATTGCTCTCGTGCCTTCCGTTACAAAAACATCGGAAAGAATATAGATAAGCGGAATATCACTGTAGGAAAGAAAATTCAAACCGAATATTGGAATGTACTGAGCAACCTTAAAGTTTTCCAAAATTGGCTGATGGTAAGTGTACATTATTTTTGTTGCGATATACGACGTAAATCCTTCGTCAAGCCAGGCTTCGTAAACTTCGTTGTTTGCTAGCAATCCATGATAAAATTGATGGGAGAATTCATGTGCAACTAAATACTCCGGCCAGCCGGTATCTTTACGCGCAAACAGTTCAGCACCAACCGTAAATAATGTTGGATATTCCATTCCACCGGAAGATGAAGTTCGCGGAACATCAACAAGAGTAACTGCTTGATAAGGATAGATGCCAACGTAATCTTCAAAATATCTGAGACAATCTTTTACAATTTGAAAATAGCGGTCGAAATATTTTTCTCTTTCCGGTTGGACAAAAGCTTTAATCTGAATTTGCGAGCCATCTCTGCGAAAATAGATTTCCGTTCGTTCGGTAATTTCGTCAGTTACAGTCCATACAAAATCGTGCACGCCGGATTGAGCGATATTATATGTCGTAGTGCCATTATCTGTAGTATTAGATACAATTACACCGGTTGAAGCAACTTTAAATCCGGTTGGAACTTCAATCTTTGCTGTGTAGTCTCCAAAATCAGAGTAGTAATTTTGGTATGGATGATATTGACTGCAAGTCCAAGCACCATTTTCAAACACGCCGACTTTTGGAAACCATTGTGAAATGAAGAAGAAATTTCTGCCGCGAGCAGCGCCAAAT
>DAIEQT010000109.1 GCA_027347545.1 Ignavibacteria bacterium
TCGCTTATGGAAAGTTAGAAGCCGCGCAAATAAGAAATCAGCAGATGCCGATGTTTGGCGGTTATAATAATGATGGAATACTTACTACCGATCCCACAGAAATTTTGGAATCGCAACGACTGCTGCCAACTGGATATTGGAAAGGCGCCGGACTTGCTTTACTAATTGATTTGCTTGCAACAATACTTTCAGGCGGAATTTCTACACTCGAAATAAGTAAGCAAAAGTATGAGCATGCCCTATCACAAGTATTTATTGCTATGGATTTATCTAAACTCAGTAACGCTTCATCAATTACACAAACCATAAATCAGATTATTGATGATTACCATACATCTGTTTCAGAGGATGATAAGAAAGATATTCTTTATCCCGGCGAGCGTGTTTTGAAAACAAGAAGAGACAATCTGCTCAGCGGAATTCCGGTTGATGAAGTAGTTTGGAGAGAGATTACTGAGCTATAAGACACATTTTTATAAACCTAATGTTCCAAACGCTTCTGTATGCTTTTGAGAAATGTTAATAATATCAAATTTAATATCTAAGGCAGTCTTTAACACTGTAAAAGGTTTTAAGCTTCTGATATCGGAGGTAACAAAATGTTTTATTTTAGATTCTTGGTCGGCTTGTGCAAATAATTTAGCATCATTTGGAATCAACAATCTTTCGGTTTGCTCTATCTCTCCCTTTTGCTTTGCTTCGAACAACACCCTCGCAAATACTCCTGTTTTTCTTGCATGACCCACATTAAAAGGTAATATTTGAAGATTTTTCAAAGGTAGTTCTTCTATACTTCCCCTTACACAAAACTCCGCGATACTAATTGTTGAAACTACCATTGCAATTTCTTTGTCAAGAAAATATTTGTAGTAACCATCTGCGTTAGAAAAAAGCTCATCGTTTTTGTTCAAAAATCTGAGAAAGAAACTAGCATCGAGAAGTACGCTTTCAAGCATTATAACCCCTGATATCACCCAACCAATCTTCCTTTTCACTCAACCACTTCATGGCTTTGTCTCTTAACTTATCCAAATATTTTTCATCATAAATCGTGTTGTAGTTAATCAAATCATCAAACTTCAAACTCTGCTTATCAATTTCTCCTGTTTCAGTATTTTGTTTTCCTTTTGCTTTTATCCCATAAGTCTTATACAACAAATTTTCTTCGGAATCAGCCAGAAATTTTTGAGGTGTTTGTATAACAATGGTTCCAAATTCATCAGTAACAAGATGAATATTAGCTTTATCTTTTCCTCCGGCGTTTGTAATCCTTCCGTAAAAATAAAATTCAGCATCTGCCCAATAAACACTATTTCTTACAAAATTAGTTGTTTTATCAATTTTAAGTGTGTTCGTTTCTTGCAATGAGGTCGAAATCATAATACTGTAATCTCTTTTCAAAGCAGTTTCTTGAAACGCTTCTACTGCTTTAGCGGAACTAACATCAAGAAAATCTACATTTCCAGAGGATACAATAGTTCCCAATACCGCATTAAAACCAATAATAGCTTGAATTCCCGTTTTAAAAATATGCTTAACGGATCCTTCCTCTATTTTATAGCTGATTAATGGGCGGTCTTTTCTTTCCCCAGGAAACAAAAGATGTTCGGCATGTTCAATAATTAAAACTACTTCCCGAATATCATAAGCGTCTGGCGTTAAGTCGAGGTTTCCTTTGTTTCCCAAAACTCGTATTTCTATGTATCCAACCTTTTCCATGATTAAATTTACAAAATATCCGCAATTGTACAATGTCTTTACCACCAAGTTATGGGGCATCCCGCAGCAAGTTTTTTTATATTTGCCCCACTTATTTAATAATTAGAGCAGATTAATGCACCCGAAGAATCTCGAAAATATTCCGAAAGCCTACAGTCCCAAAGACGCCGAAGACAAATGGTACAAATACTGGGAAGATCACAATTTATATCATTCCGAAATAGATGAGAACAAACCGGCATATACAATTGTAATTCCTCCTCCAAACATTACCGGCATTTTGCATATCGGGCACATTCTCAACAACACGCTTCAAGATATTTTCATCCGCTACAAAAGAATGATGGGCTTTAACGCATGCTGGGTTCCGGGTATAGACCACGCATCAATTGCTACGGAAGCAAAAGTTGTTGCTCTTCTTAAAGAACAGCACATAACAAAAGATAAAATTTCCCGCGATGATTTCTTGAAGCACTGCTATGCCTGGAAAGATAAATATGGCGGAATAATTTTTCAGCAGCTTCGTAAAATTGGTGTTAGCTGTGATTGGCAGCGCGAACGCTTTACGATGGATGATCATTACTACAAAAAAGTTACTGAGGCATTTGTAAAACTTTACAAAGAAGGTTTGATCTACCGCGGTTACAGAATGGTTAACTGGGATCCGGCTTCAAAATCCGCAATCAGTGATGAAGAAGTTTTCTATAAAGAAATTCAAGGCAAGCTTTGGTATTTCAAATATCCGGTTAAAAACAGCGGTGAGTTTGTAATCGTTGCCACAACCCGTCCGGAAACAATGCTTGGCGATACCGGCGTTGCAGTTAATCCGGAGGACGAACGCTTCAAACATTTAGTTGGAAAAACAATAACTCTTCCAATAGTCGGAAGAGAAATTCCATTGTTTGCGGATTCCTATGTTGATAAAGAATTTGGCACCGGGGCAGTTAAAGTTACTCCGGCTCACGATGTAAACGATTACGACATGGCTCACCGCAACAATCTTGAAATGATTAACATCTTCAATGAAGACGCAACGACGAACGGAAATGTTCCTCCAGAATTTCAAGAGCTGGATAGATATCTTGTTCGCGAAAAAGTTGTGGCGAGAATGGAAGAACTTGGTCTCGTTGAAAAAATTGAAAGCTACACAAATAAAGTTGGTTACTCTCAGCGCGGTAATGTTCCCATCGAACCATATTTGAGTGAGCAATGGTTTATGAAGATGGATGAGCTTTGCAAACCGGCTCTTCAAGTTGTGCAAGAAGGAAGAGTTAAGTTTCATCCCGAACACTGGGTAAAAACTAATGAACACTGGATGACAAACATCCGCGATTGGTGTATCTCCCGCCAGCTTTGGTGGGGTCACCGGATTCCGGTTTGGTATCATAACAACACAAAAGAAATTTACTGCGCTGTAACGCCGCCGGTAGACATTGATTCGCCGGAGGCGAACTGGCACCAAGATGATGATGTGCTCGATACATGGGCATCAAGCTGGCTTTGGGCTCAAGATGTTTTTACAAGCGAGAGCGATCAGAAATATTATTACCCGACCGATCTTCTTGTAACCGCGCCAGATATTATTTTCTTCTGGGTTGCTCGTATGATTATTGCTGGAATGCACTTCATGGGAGAAGTTCCTTTCAAAGACGTTTACTTCACAAGTCTTGTGCGTGATGAAAAAGGAAGAAAGATGAGCAAGTCGCTCGGCAACTCGCCCGACCCACTTGATCTTATTGAAGAATATGGCGCCGATGCTTTGCGCTTTACTATGACTTACATCGCTCCACTCGGTCAAGATGTAATGTTCAGCAGCGAAATGGTTGAGATTGGAAGAAACTTTGCCAACAAGATGTGGAACGCCGGAAGATTTTTATTGATGAACGCGCAGAATATTAAAATTGATCCGCTGTTGAAACACAAGCATATAGACTTTACAGATAAGTGGATTACTTCCCGCTTCAATAAAACAATAAGAGAAGTAAATGAAGCGCTAGATAAATTTGAAGTGAACGCGGCATCAAAAATCATTTACAGCTATGTATGGAATGATTTCTGTGATTGGTATGTAGAGCTGGCAAAGAACCGCTTGTATAATGGAAGCGATGAAGTTAAGTCGGCAGTGCTTTCCCGCGCAATCTCTTTATACGAAGACATGTTAAAGTTGGTTCATCCTTTCATGCCTTTTATCTCGGAAGAGATTTGGCAATTGCTTGATGAGCGCAAAGAAGGACAGAGTATTTCGATATGCGAGTTTCCAAAGTTTGACGCATCGCTGGTTGATGATACCGCGGAAAAAGAAATCGAATTTGTCCAAGAAGTTGTAACTGCAATTAGAAATATCCGCGGCGAAATGAACATTTCTCCTGCTAAACCTATTAATGTATTTTTGAAAAGTACTGCGGTTACTTTTGCACAAGAAAAATATATCAAATCGCTCGTTAGAATAGATACACTTACGGTTGATGAACACTTAGACAAACCAAAGGCATGTGCTTCCGCTGTGGTTAAGGGCTGTGATATTTTCATTCCGCTTGCAGGATTGATTGACCTTAAAGTTGAACGTGCGAGAATCGAAAAAGAAATTGCCCGCATACTCGGAAGCTTTAACAGTGTTCGCAAAAAATTAGAAAATGAAAGCTTCGTTTCCAAAGCTCCGGCAGAAGTTATCGAACGAGAGCGAATGAAAATGGCAGATTGGCAGAAGGCTCTTGAAAAACTTCAAACGATTCTTGATGATTTAGAGTAACCGAAAAGGCTTGTGAGAACAAGCCTTTTTTGTTTTGATAGTGTCTGTTTTTCTCTAAATTGAAATTGTAATTGTTTGGAGGAAGTATGTTTTTCACATTATTACTAGTAACGTTTGCGCTGGCGATTGTTACATCATTTTTAATTGCAAAGTTCTTTGAAAAGCCCATTGGCAAAATTTTAAGCAGAATAATCGCTGAGGATATAAGCACCGCATGGCAGAAGTATATCAAGTTTGCAATTTATGTTGTTGGTATAAGCGGCGGAGTACGCATCTGGGAACTGGAGAAATATATCCAACCCCAGACCAAAGATATGCCGCAGTTCATTTTAACAAATGAACGCTGGGTTTTGGAAATTTATAGAACAATTATTGAAACCTTACAAAGCACCGCCTGGATGCTGCTGATTTTCTTTTTGTTCGCAATGATTGCTTATGTAATAGTCAGAGCATTCGAGTTGAAGCAGAATAAATCTGCCAGCTAGTTTCATGGCATTATTGGAATCGTCAATGAAAGGCACACAGTGGGATCAAAAGCAACCATTGAATTAAATAAGCACGATTATATTTCTCTTCTTAAACGTATTAAATATTTTCAGCACACCGTTCGTGAACTTACTGAAAGAAAACCGTTACAAAATCTTTTGGATCAAATAATTTCCTCAAGCAAAAAACTGCTTGAATCAGAGGCGGCTTCTCTCTTATTGTTTAATAAAGAGGAAAACGTTCTTTGCTTCCATACTTTAGCCGGCGGTTCAAAATCATCTCTCATATCAAAAAAAGTATTGATGGGAGAAGGAATTGCCGGATGGTGCGCTGAGAAAAGAGAATCGTTAATAATTGGTGATTGTTATAAAGATGTACGCTTCAACAAAGAATTTGATATTTCTTCCGGCTTCGTTACCAGAAACATGATT
>DAIEQT010000022.1 GCA_027347545.1 Ignavibacteria bacterium
TTGCTAACGAAGTTGCTAAAACCGGAAAGGAAATGTTGTATTTGAACATTGGCGACCCAAACCAATTTGATTGGGAACCGCCGAAACATTTGATTGAAGCGACATACGATGCGATGAAGAAAAATTTTAACGGATATTCACCATCATCCGGCATCAAACAAGCTGTAGATGCAATCGGGCAAGAAGCCGAAAGAAAGGGAATTAAGAATATTCAAGATATTTTTGTTACTACCGGCGCGAGTGAAGCTATTGAAATCTGCTTAACTGCTTTGGTTAATGATGGCGAAAATGTTTTAACTCCAACTCCTGTCTATCCTCTTTACACAGCAATCCAAAGTAAACTCCAGACGATGGAAAATCCTTACTACCTGGATGAAGAAAACGGCTGGCAGCCCGATATTGAAGACATTAAGAGTAAAATAAATTCTAAAACCCGCGCAATAATTTTAATTAATCCAAATAATCCAACTGGCTCTAACAATTCTCCGGAATTGCTGAAGCAAATTGTAGAGCTTGCAAAAGAGCACAACTTGGTAATTTTTGCCGATGAGATTTACGATAAACTTTTGATGGATGGAAAAGTTCACACTTCAATTGCGTCTCTAGATTCCGAAGTGCCGATGATTACTTTCGGCGGACTTTCTAAAAACTATATGGTTCCCGGTTTTAGAATTGGTTGGGGAATTGTTAGCGGCAGCAAAGCCGTTCTCAAAGATTACATTGAAGCGATAAATAAAATTTTGCGCGCCCGTTTGTGCGCAAATCATCCGGCGCAATATGGAATTGCACCATCGCTGCTTGGCGATCAGTCTCATCTTACAGAAGCTATGAAGAAACTAACCAAGCGCCGCGATATGACAGTTGAAGCGATGAATTCTATTCCGGGAATTTCTTGCGTTGCGCCGGAAGTTTCATTCTACGCGTTCCCACGTTTGCATAATGTTTCCAACGACTTTCACTTTGCCGTAGAATTGCTAAAAGAAACCGGAGTTGTAATTGTTCATGGTAGCGGATTTGGACAGAAGCCAGGCACGCAACATTTTAGAATTGTTTTTCTTCCACCGGAAAATATTTTAGAGAAAGCTTACAAAGCCATTGGCGAGTTTCATAAGAAATATGTAGAGAACTTTAAGTAAAGACATTCCATCAGCCTCGGCGAGACCCCCGCTTCGACTCGCGTCGTCTCGACGGGTGGCATGTCTCTACAGAAATATTTTTTGGAAAAAACTAACTAAGCTATTGGGAGTTCTACAAAAGTATGTTGAAAAAATTGAAAAGTATTGCTAACCAAGGATTTTGAAAATGAAACCAGCAGAAAAAGCAATTAAGCTTTACAAAGAAGAATACAACTGCTCGCAAGCTATTTTCTCGGCTTATGCCGATGAACTTGGCATTGATGAACAAACAGCAATTCGAGTTGCTTCATCATTTGGTGGTGGAATTGCAAGAACCGGCAAAACTTGCGGTGCTGTTACCGGCGCACTAATGGTAATCGGCATGAAGCAATGGAATTCCGAGAAAGAAAAGGAAGAAGCAAAAGCCCACGTTTACAAATTATCCAATCAATTGATGGATGAGTTTAAAGAGAAAAACAAAACCTTAAATTGTGAAGAACTGCTTGGTGTTTCCGTTAGCACTCCGGAAGGCAGAGCCAAGGTGAAAGCTAATCAGCTAACTGGTAAAGTTTGCCATCGCGTAATAAACGATGTTACGGAAATTCTGGAAAAGCTGAATTTGATTGATGAAAAGATTAAGTAGTACAATTCCATTGGAATAGTAAGGCGGAACACATAACTTCTTGTTGAAAAATAGAGTGATTATGAAAACTCAAGAAATAAATTATGTTGTATGGAAAGAAGATAAGTATTTTGTATCGCGCTATATCAATGTGGAAGTCTCTTCCTTTGGCGAAACAATTGAAGAATCTGTGAAGAACTTGAAAGAAGCTGTTGAACTTTACTTTGAAGGTGAGTTATAATTAGTGATAGTAAGCCGGTGACTAAAAATACTATTAGAAAAAGGGAAAAGATCATGAGACTTAAAGTTGTGATACATAAAGCAGAGGATGGTGGTTATTGGGCAGAAGCTCCTGCAATACCAGGTTGTGTTTCGCAAGGTGAAACTTACGATGAAGTAATAAATAACATCCATGAAGCTATTGAAGGTTGTTTAAGCGTTGATGTTACTGAGAGTAAGCTCGAAAGCGAAAGTGAGATTATTGAGATTGCAGTTTGAAAACCTTAAATGGAAAAGAGTTGGCTTTAATTCTTGAAAAACATGGCTGGGTACTAAAGCGGATTCACGGAAGTCACCACATTTATTCTAAAGAGGGGCAAATTGAGCGTATCTCAATTCCAATCCATGGCAATGCCTCTCTAAAAATTGGATTGCTTAAACATTTAATGCGTGTTGCCAAATTAACTGAATCTGATTTGAGCTAACTATATCACTGAGTTTCCTAAAGTCTCCTACTCAAAATGATTTCTTCATTCTTCGCTCTCCGTTCTTTATATTTGCCCCACATTTTTTGAACTAACAATAGAAGAATACCCTAATTGAAAAACATTGATATCACACAACTTCCAAACGGAATGAAGGTAATTTCCGAAAAGATTACGCATGTTAAATCATTTTCGCTTGGATTTTGGTTTAATGTTGGCTCCCGCGATGAAACCGAAAAAAACTCCGGGATTAGCCATTTTCTAGAGCATATGTTTTTCAAGGGAACGAAAAAGCGCTCTGCTAAAAGAATATCGGAAGAAATTGAATCGCTTGGCGGCTACCTAAACGCATTCACTTCTAAAGAACACACTTGTTTTTACGGAAGAGGATTGAACGCGCACATCGAAAAGACATTTGAAGTTTTAGCCGATATGGTGCAGAATTCCGTTTTTAATCCCAAAGAAATTGAAAAAGAATCCAAAGTAGTTATTGATGAACTTTACGATATTGAAGATTCGCCGGACGAACTGATTTTTGACAAATTTGAGAGCAATACTTTTGCCGGAAATCCGATTGGAATGCCTATCATCGGAACAGAAAAAAACCTTCGCGCTTTCAAACAGAAAGATTTGTTAAAGTATATAGAAGAAAATTATACGTTAGACAGATTCATGATTGTCGCTTCCGGCAATGTAGATCATTCTGAAATTGTGAAGTTCGCTAAGAAATATATAACCAGAGATTACAGACCGAACAACGACAAAGTAAGAACAATTTCGATGCAGCCTTCCAAAGACCTTTACGTTGAAAAGGAAACGCAGCAAGTTCATTACATTCTTGGTAAACCAACATACGGCTATAAAGATTTACGCAGAATTTCGGTTGCCGTTCTTTCTCATATTTTGGGAGAGGGAAGCAGCAGCCGCCTTTTCCAAAAAGTTAGAGAAGAGAATGGAATTGCTTACCTAATCAACACTTTTCTCAATTCCTTTTTTGATATATCCACCTTCGGAGTTTATCTTTCGACTAACGAAAAATCAGTTTCTAAAGCTCAGAAGCTCATTCTTGAGGAATTAGAAAATATTAAGCAGAAAAAAGTTAATGCCGCCGAGCTTGATAGAGCCAAAGAATATTTGGTTGGCAATATGCTGATGAGTTTGGAAGGCACGACAAACCGGATGATCCGCATGGCTCATCAGATGATTTACTTTGATAAGATTATTCCGGTTGAAGAGACGGTTAAGAAAATTTACAAAGTTACAAAGGAAGACATTCGCGATCTTTCTAATGAATTATTCGGAGACTCGAGTTTAACTAATAAATTTGGCGAGTTTGAAAGTTGTTCGCTTACTAGAGTAATTTTATCTCCAAAAAATTTATTGCTTAGAAAAGCATAGTAAAAGGAAAAGATATGCCGACAATTACCATTGACGGAAAACAAATAGAATTTAAGCAAGGTCAAACAGTTATCGAAGTTGCTCGCGAAGCTGATGTTGAGATACCTCATTTTTGTTATCATCCAAAACTTTCTGTTAGCGGAAACTGCCGTGTTTGCCTTGTTGAAATTGAAAAGATGCCAAAACTGGCAATCTCCTGTGCTACTTTAGCCGGAGATGGAATGGTTGTTCATACAAATTCTACAAAGACTTTGGAAGCAAGAAATGCGGTGATGGAATTTATTCTTATAAACCATCCGCTGGATTGCCCAATTTGTGATGAAGCCGGCGAATGTAAACTTCAAGAATATGCATATGCGCACAGCCGCGGAGAAAGCCGATTCGAAGAA
>DAIEQT010000211.1 GCA_027347545.1 Ignavibacteria bacterium
TTCTTCACGAACAAGAATAACTTTCTTTCCTTCTTTTGCCCATGCAACAGCATCAGCAGCAGAGAAAACAACTTGTCCGGTTGCACCGCCAGGACCAGCCGGTAAACCTTTTATAAAAGCTGTTGTATTCTTTTCAACTGCCGGGTCAATGATTGGATGTAACAATTCATCTAACTGAGCCGGTTGAACACGCATTACAGCTTCTTCTTTAGTAATAAGTTTTTGCTTGAACATATCAAGAGCCATCTTAACAGCTGCTGGTCCGTTTCTCTTACCAACACGGCACTGCAACATGTAAAGTCTTCCTTCTTGAATTGTAAATTCGATATCAAGCATATCGTTGTAATGATTTTCCAACAAGCGTTGAATTTTGTGAAGCTCTTTATAAGTGCCCGGCATTCCAGTTTCAAGAGAAGGGAGGTGAGCAGTATGTTCTGTCTTACCAACTTCGTTAATTGGGTTTGGAGTTCTGATACCGGCAACAACGTCTTCGCCTTGAGCGTTTGTTAACCATTCACCGTAGAAATAATTTTCGCCGGTAGCCGGGTTACGTGTAAATGCAACACCGGTTGCGGAAGTATCGCCCATGTTTCCAAAAACCATTGATTGTACGTTTACAGCAGTACCCCATTCATCCGGGATTCCTTCAATTCTTCTGTAAGAGCAAGCACGTTTTCCCATCCAGCTTTGGAATACAGCGGAAACTGCGCCCCATAACTGATCCATTGGATTTTCCGGGAAAGGTTTGCCGAGAACTTCTTGAACTTTTGCTTTGTAGATTTCGATAAGTTCTTTCAAGTCATCTGAAGTTAAATCAGTATCAGCTTGAACGCCGCGGGATTCTTTCATTTTGTGAAGTTCTTTTTCTAATTGCTGGCGAACTCCTTTACCTTCTTCCGGCTCAATACCGGCAGCTTTTTCCATAACTACATCAGAGTACATTTGGATTAAGCGGCGGTGTGAATCGTAAACGAAACGTGGATTGCCGGTTTTAGCAATCAATGCTTCGCGGGTTTCGTTGTTCAAGCCAACGTTAAGAATTGTTTCCATCATACCAGGCATAGAAGCGCGAGCGCCGGAACGAACAGAAACGAGCAATGGATTTTTAAGATCGCCGAATTTAGCGCCCATTTCTTTTTCTGTTTTTGCGAGAGCTGCTTTTAACTGTCCTTCTAATTCTTTAGGATACTTTTTGTTGTTCTTGTAGTATGCAGTACATACTTCAGTAGTAATTGTAAAGCCGGCTGGAACCGGTAAACCAATATTAACCATCTCAGCAAGGTTTGCACCTTTACCGCCGAGTAGCTCTTTCATGTTTGCTTGTCCTTCAGCACGCTTTCCACCAAAAAAGTACACGTACTTATTTGTTGCTTTAGCCATTTAACTATCCTCCAGTTAATGTATTTGTTGTTTATATAAATTTTGTGATTCCATGATTCAACCCATCTTGCAACTCCTTTTAAGAGTTGCTCAAAATTAATTTGCCTTTTCTCGTTGTGGAGAAAAGGAAAAGATGAGTTTAACTGAACTCACATTTGTTTATTTCAAGGAACTAAGAACAAGTGCACCAAATTTTTCTTGTTCTTCAATTTTCAATTCTATCTTCAGATAGTAGATGTCAATATCATCAAGCTCTTTCCGGAAGTTGGTTAGCTTAACCGCATCTTTATGCGTTGTTAATACCGAATGCGAGTTTGTATCATAGAACATCTTTCTAATTTCTTGAACTTCTGCCGACGAATAATTAGCATGATCGGGGTACAGAAGCTTGTTTGTAATATCTATGCTGTTTTTCTCAAGCACATTTAAGAATGAATAAGGTTTTGCTATTCCGCAAACCACCAAACTTTTCTGCCCTTGAAAATCTTCTATCGCAAAGGACTTATGAGTTTTTACATCAAAAATTCCTTGCGAGGAATAATAGCCGTGAAATACTTCTTTACCGGTGAAATACTTCCTTAGCTGTTCCGGTATTTCAGTTTTCTCAGAAAATTTTCTGTTGATGATGATTATGTCCGCACGTTCAAGAGATTCAAAAGGTTCACGCATCATACCAAGTGGAATCGGATTTTGTTCTACAAAATCTACTTTATCTAAGAACCTTTGATCTACAAGAACAATATCTAAATCTCTGTAAATCCATCTGTGCTGAAAAGCATCATCCAAAATTATTGTATCAACAGAAGCATCTTTGAGCAATTGTCCGGCTCCTTTAGCACGTTTTTCGCAAACGGCTGCCGGAATTTTAAGCTCATCGGCTACAAGAATAATTTCGTCGCCGCACTTTTCTACACTGCTTTTAAGTTCAATACCATCACTAACAAGAACATAACCAAAAGAATTTCTACCGTAACCCCGGCTTAGTACTCCAATCTTTTTGCCGCTCTCTTTGAGCATCTTTCCAAGCATTAGAACTGCCGGAGTTTTACCGGAGCCGCCTACAGTAATATTGCCAATCGAAATTACTATGGCATTTACTTTTGCAGCGTTGAAAATCTTTTTGTTAAAAAGAAAATTCCGCAATCGAATGATTACTGCATAAACAAACGCAAGCGGCGACGATATGATTCTCAAGAATTCAAGCATCTATCGAAAGCTTCCTTTTGTAATTTGTTCAACATCAGCTCGCAGTCTTCAATTGTCGTATTCGTTTCTTCCTTGCTCAAAACAGCATCAATAAGTATCTGATCAGAATAAACCGCTACCACTTTGGAAAACGGTTTTGGGATTTCAAACTTATCCCAGCTTTTCAAAATCCATTTATTTTTCATTCCAATCCCAACTAACAACAAAGGAATTTGCGAACGACGCGCTGTGATTACCGCACCGGCTTTCATTTTGTAAATCGGTCCGGTCGGTCCATCGGGCGTAATTGCCAAATGATAATTTTCTTCCGTTAGATGAATCATCATATCAAGCGCTTCATGTCCGCCTTTACTACTGGAACCGCGAACTACATGATATTTCCACTTTTTAAGAATGGCTGTAAGTACATCGCCATCTTTGCTCTTGCTAACAAGAGAAGCAAAGTTTCGGTTTCTCTGCATAAACCAGCCTATCATCATGGAGCCATGCCAGAACGCAACAACATAGTTTTTCTTTTGTTTGTCTAATTCTTTAACAACATCAGAATTATCTATTCTGATTCTAACAGTCTTTAAAAGAACATTCACTAAAGAGCTTGCGATTCTTATTCCAATGAACCGCAAAATATTTTTCTGGTAATTGTTAAGCTTCATTTAGAGCCGAGTAAATAATTTCTGCGGCACGCTTTGAAGCTCCGCCAGCGCCAAGCTTATTTTTAATTTCGCTCAGAGCTTGTTTCATTTGATAAAGCCTTTCTTCGTTCTCCAGGTATTCTTTGCAAACCATATAAATCTTTTCTTTGTTTGCATCAGTTTGCAGTAGTTCCGGAACTACAGTTTTGCCAAGAATTATGTTAGCCATGGCTATGTTTTTAACCTTGGCGAGCTTTCTTCCAATTAAGTACGTAAGTGCATTTGTAGCATAGATGACAACAAACGGAAGTTGAAAATATCCGGCTTCAAGTGTAGAAGTTCCGCTCTTTATAATTCCAAACTTTGAGTGTTTGAGAAGATCATAAGTAAAACCCTTTACAAGTTTATAACCGGAAACGGAAGTAACTTCCTTAAAAATGTTCTCGCTAATATTTTCGGCGCAAGCAACAATTACTTGCATGTTGAACTCAGATGCAAGCCGGGTTGCTGCTTCGATAGATTCACCGAATAATTTTCTAATTTCTTGTTTACGGCTGCCGGGCAGAACGAGTAATATTTTTTTCTCTCTGTCTAAATCAAACTTTGCAAACAATTCTTCTTTCGAAAGAAATTTGTAATCTTCTGCATGTTCAACCAAAGGATGCCCAACGTAAACTGCCTCAACTCCGGCTTCTTTGTAAAATATTTCTTCAAACGGAAAAATCACCAGCATCTTCTTCACGAGTCTTTTAATCTTTGCTACTCTTCCTTTTCCCCAAGCCCAAACTTGAGGTGAAATGAAATAGATTAACTTCTTTTCTTGAGAATGAAATTTTTCAGCAATGTTGAGATTAAAACCCGGGTAGTCAATCAAGACAATGGTTTCAATTTTCTCATCCTCTGCAAGTTGCAGAAGATCGCGTTTCACTTTGTTAATGAACGGAAGATGACGAAGCACTTCGATGAATCCTAGAAACGCCATCTGCTTAATGTGATACTTTGCTTTCATTCCGGCGGCTATCATCTTATCGCCGCCGATTCCAAAAAACTCTAGTGAAGAATCAATAGCACTCAATTCTCTCATTAAACTTGCGCCATGTAAATCGCCGGAAGCTTCGCCGGCCACTATCATCAATTTCTTGTTCAACTTAGTGCGTATCTAACTATTACAATTAAAATTATAAATGCGAATGCTTGCAGAGTTCTCATCTCGCTTTTCAATCCGGCTTTTGGATTAAACGGCGGCTGCTCAATTCCCGTATTTGGATAAGCTCTTAAACTTGGAATTAATTTTGGAACTGCTGCCCTATATTCTTCGTAAGCCTTTCCATATTTCTGAACTAAGAAACCTTCTTCTTCTTTTATGATTACGTAATACTGCCACATAAAAAACGCCAGAGCAACAATCTGTAAATATGGGAAGAGTGCGTAAGACATAATCCCAATACCGAGATAAATTAGCATGTTGCCAAGGTAAAGCGGATTACGCAAGTGTGCGAACGCGCCGCTTACTACTAAATATGTGGCGCCAACTTCACCGGTTCTTCTGGTTTCGCTGCCGGCATAAGCAACACCCCA
>DAIEQT010000198.1 GCA_027347545.1 Ignavibacteria bacterium
AAGCTTTCGGCAACTAGCGTAACCGGGCAAATCATAAATACAATTCCATTTTCATCAACAACATCAATGCAGAGCTATTTTGGTTTCTCTGCAATCTTGATGGGTGGAACAAATTCTCATTATGCAAGCGAATACGGAAAAGATTATAACATCGGACCGGGCGCAAGTGCAAAGATAGGCGCTAAAATTAAGCTTGATAAATCTGTAGAGATATACACTAACTACAAAAGATATTGGATTCATACACTAAGCGGAGCAGAAAGCGAAGAATTTGTTGGGTTATTGAATGCGGGAGTGAACTACCGGCTATCGTCGAGAACATTTTTTGGTTTGGAATATTTGCTATATGAACGCTTTGGCGATTACAAATACTTTCCCAATACAACAACTGCCAACTCGGCTTTGAGAATGTATATCAAACAAAATATTTAATCCCACAACAAAATGGTAAACAAGTAATTTCAGTAAGTAACTCACGTTACGTAAAATAATATGAACGGTCTTGATCTTGTTCTTAATCCTAATCTTAATCTGTCTTTAACCATCAAAAAGGTCAAGATTAAGAGCATGATTAAGATTAAGAACGCATGCATAAACAAAGACTGCGTAAGGTGACTAAGTAAGTAATTAAGAATTACAATAATATATACTAATGGTACTCGAATGAATAAAACAATCTTTAATAAAATAGCAGCAAGCGTTGCTGTTGTGTTTAGCGTTCTTTCAATCATTGAAGGAACCAAAGTGCTTTTGGGAATATCTCAGACGGAGTATATCGTGCTGACCCCGTTGCTCATTTATAATGTTGGTATGGGTTTTATAGGTGTGTTTGTAGGTGTTGTGCTTTGGCGGAATCATGCCCGGTCGCTAATGTTTACGTTAATGGTTGCTGCGGCACATCTTTTTGTATTGATTGTTGTAGGCGTTCTTTACATTTCTGGCGGTGTAGTTGCAGAACATAGCGTACAAGCGATGGGTATAGGACTGTAGTTTGGTTAACAATTGCCGCAGTCTCAAAGAAAGTCGCAAAATCCATTATTCAGAGTTCAAAAAATATTAACTAATAAATTCACGGCTATTTAATGAAAACAAAAACTATTGTCGTTGTACTTAGTTTAATAGCGGCGGCAACAACTACGGCTCAAAACCAGATATCGCTTTTAGAAATGGATAAAACAAAAGCACATTTAACGCTCACCGCCGAACAAAATAAAACAATCAATGCAACAGTAGAGCAAATAAAAAATGTTCTTGAAGAGGACAAAAAAATCATTTCCAAATTAAGGGAGCGGTTTAAAGCTGGAGACGAACCCGGCTTTTTCGAAAAAATCAGTGTAAAAATGGCGCGAGATAAAAGGAGTGTACAAATTGAGGAATTACTCGGGGATATTGTTTCTTGTTTGAACGATTCACAGAAAATAAAATATAAAAGTATTGAAAAGCCGGTGTTGAAAGCGCTGAGCAAAAAAGAGCTTACTGAATGATCTACAAAAGTTATTTCAAAAACTTCATTCAAGTGGATGAATTAATACAATAGCAGAGCCCATCCAACCACCATCTGCATTTTATCTAGTGTTTTTGTCCGATAGCAAAGGTTTATGAATTATTATCAAGGAAGTAACAGTGAAAAACAAATCAATATATATTGTACGAACAAGCATCATGCTAACCGTTTTTACCCTAAGCTTTTTTACAAATTCAACACTTAGTCAAAACGCTCCCGGGATTATTTCTGGTGAAGTTAGAGACGTGCTTACAAAACAACCTTTGCCCGGCGCAAACGTAATAATTGTTGGAACCAACTTGGGCGCCGCTTGCGATGAAAACGGGTATTACGTAATTAGAAATGTTAAGCCAGCCAAATACACGCTAAAGTCTTCAATGATTAGTTACGAACCTTCTGCTGTTGCGGATGTAGTTGTTAATCCCAACAGAAATCAAACGGTAATATTTGAGCTTCGCCCAATGGCAGCTGAGTTGAAAGAAGTTTCTGTTAGTGCGGATTACTTCTCTAAACCGGTTGAAAATCCGGTTAGCTTCAGAACAATAACACCCGAAGAGATTAGAAGATCGCCAGGCTCCGCAGAAGATATTTTTAGAGTGATGCAATCTTTGCCAGGAGTTGCAACCGCTGGAGCCAAAAGTGCGCAGCTTATTGTTAGAGGCGGAAGCCCAGACGAAAATTTAACTCTGATTGATAATATCGAAGTATATAATCCAATTCATTTTGCTCGAACAGGAGAATCAATGGGAATTATAAGCATTGTAAATCCCGCACTACTGCAAAAAGTAGATTTTTTAACAGGAGGTTTTCCCGTTAAGTATAGCGATAAAATGTCTTCGGTTTTTGATATGACTTTGCGTGATGGAAATAAAGAAGTTTTTAATACGGATGCAAACTTGAATATCGCTGGATTCGGCGTAATGCTGGATGGCCCGCTAATTAAAAATAGTAATATAGTTTTTTCTTTAAGACGAGGGTTCTTTGATTTACTTACGGCGGCTTTGAATAAACCCGCAGCGCCAAGTTATTATGATGCCGTCGGAAAAATTTCTTATGATATAGATAATAAAAACAGAATTAGCCTAGTTGGCTTCTATTATTTAGATCAGATCGAACGTTCGGGCACCGTAAAGGAAGCTACTTCATCTTGGAGTAAATATGATTACTTAACCCGTGACGATTATGGCACCGCGCTTGGAATAAATTGGCGTTCGTTAATTTCAAAAAATGCTTTTTCTCTGGTTACAGCATCCTACACTAGCAATGGCTGGAATACGCTTCAAGGAACAGAAACAGACCGTACATTAAAAGGAGATGATATTCGAGAGAACGAACTTAGCTTGAAAGCAGAAGTCAATTACCAGATGTCTCCCCAAATTGATTTTAAGATTGGCGGGCAAATGAAAATGATAGACTCTCGAAATAATTCATGGAGTCCGGAAACAATTACAAATAATGGCGCAGTTATTCCAGCGTCAACAATCTCGTATCAACCGGAGCCAACAACAAAATCCTCGCTCTTTTTGCAATCATCTTTTCGATTAGCCGACCCAATAGTTGTTTCGGCGGGACTGCGTTATGATTACTTTGCTCTTACCACCGACAATAATTTCTCTCCACGAATTTCGCTCTCTTATAATTTTACTGATAGAACTGTTCTTAACCTTGCATGGGGGAAATATTATCAATCTCCAGCAAGTTATCAAGTTGCGCCAGATCCGCGCAATCTGCTTTTAAAAAGTAGTTACGCGGCCCATTATGTAGCCGGTCTCGAACACAGAATAAGTAACGATACAAAAGCTAGCCTTGAAGTTTATCACAAAGAGCTTTCAAATCTTATTGTTGATCCGGATGTTTCGGATTTCCTCATTAATACAGGAAGTGGCTATGCGCAAGGAATTGAGTTTGCAATACAGAAAAAATTTACAGACGGTTTTGTAGGAAGTGGATCATATTCTTATTCTATTTCAAAAAGAAGAGATGGCGATGCACTAAATCTTTATAACTTTGAATACGAAAGACCACACATACTAAATCTTATCTCCGGTATCGAGATTGGATCTGGCTGGCAAATTGGCGCTAAGTTTCAATATGCATCAGGCAATCCCTACACACCGGCTGTAGGAGTTGTAAAACGGAACAGCACATTTTATATTGTTGAAGGAACAAAAAACTCTGCACGCTATCCAGATTATCACAAGTTAGATATCCGCGCTGATAAGCAATTTGTTTTTGAAACGTGGTCGTTCTCCGTTTATCTCGATTTATGGAATGTATACAACAAAGAAAACGTAAGCACATACTCATTTAAGGCGGATGTAAATGGTGAGTTAATTACCACGCCAAGATATGATTTTGGAATTATGCCTATACTTGGATTCACCGCCAGATTTTGAAGTGCAAAAAGCCGCACTAACTAAGCACGGCTTTCATCTAACTACTCAATACTCTCTACTAATTACTGCCGGTTTACATATCCAGCCAGTAAGAAAACTTAACCATAAAGATGTTGTTTCCCTCGCTCCTCCAGAGATTTCTAAAGTCGCGTCCGAACTCAAAATTTCCGGGATCATCGTAGTTTGCTTGATCGTGAGACCAAACAATGTATAAAATTGATCCAGGCATAGCTTCCCATCTTAATACGGCTGTTCCTCTAATTGATTTGTAGTTGAAATCCGGATTGCTGAAAGTAAACTCTTTTGCCGGACCCGCACCATCTGGATCAACAGTGTAAACATTATTGCTCTGGTTGTAGTTTATTTTGGAGCCATTGCTTCCGTAAATATTGTATGAAGTTGTTCGCGGACGCACCAATTCTTTGAAATCAAGATAATCTCCTATCGCAAAGAAAGGCTGCATAAACAACTGCAATGTCAACGTCGGCGTAAAAGTCCAATTCAATCTAATGTTGGCAGAAAGAGTGTTCTGTTTAATTTCAGCAAAAACATATCTGTTTTTGTAAGTATTTACCGCGGTTGGATCTGCAACATTTTTTACCCATTGCTGTTTAGGGTTGGAAGTTTCAAGCGCAGGACCAAAACTGAAAGTGAGTTGTGAATTCGGCTTCCACGTGAATGATAAACTATATAAGTTGTACTTAGCGCCAATAGCATTTTTTGAATAATTAATTTCGAAATTTGCCATGAGCTTTTCTCTGCTGTCCGACTCCACATTAACCCACAAGTAATAAGACGATGGGCTAATTCCCAATGGTCCGCCGCGTGTTAAGGTTGGATTCAGAGACTCGAAATTTATATTCCCGCCAAAATACAATCCGTAATAATTTGTAAATGTTGTTCCCAAACGGTACCACAAGAAATTATTAATTGTGTTTCCCTCAAAGTTGAATGACCTTGCGTAAGTAACATAAACTTGTTTGTCTCTAAAGATTCCATCTGGCTCGAACCAGCGGTAGCCAAGAACGGTATGAAAGTTTATCCGGTCTGCCATCCATTGAAAGCCGAGATCGTTTTGTTCAAAGCCGGGAGAAACCAAACCAATTGCAGAGTTGATATAAAAATTACCTTTTTGTTTATTCAGCATTACTCTTCCATAATAACCGCTTAAAGAAGTTATGTTTGGATCGAAAGAAGAATAAGTTGCGTCCGGTCTTTGGTAATATCTATAAGCTTGTTTTTGTAATGTTTGAACAAACTCTTTTGTTCCATTAACATAAGTTCCGGCTACGGCAGCAGCTAATGCGTATTCTTTATCCTCATCTAAAAAAGTCCAGCCGTCAAGTCCAAACGCATAAGCATTTTTTGATAAATTATTTTCAAGCCCGTTTCCGCTAAAGCTTCTGTTGGTGCTTGTAAACATTAATCCCAACGACTGATTGCCTTCGTTAAAATCTTTTTTGGTTCTGAAGACGCCATAAAAAGCAAGCGGTTCAACTTCTTGATTGGTTGCTTTTCCATTATTCCAAAGTGATGCGTGAGTTCTTTCAGTAATGGCTCCAACCGCACCTATAGTTGTTGTTTCATCAAGTTTGCCGCTTAATTTAGCCGCGCCAAGTATTCTTGTTTCGGATGGATACTTAACATACTCTGCGTCAGATATTCCGCCGCGCGGTGGTCTTCCAATTCTTCTTGAGTAAAATAGTTCCGGCCAGCCGAAGTTGAATCCCCAGTTATTGTTAATACCTCCAATGCCAAAATAAAAATTACTTGCGCCTTCAATAAAAAAAGGACGCTTCTCATTGAAGTAAGATTCGAAAGCTGACAGATTAATTACAGCTGGATCAACTTCTACTTGTCCAAAATCGGGATTAATAGTTGCGTCTATATTTAAATTGCTGCCAATGCCGATTTTTAAATCTGCGCCAACAGCCGGTTTATATTGGGATGATTTATAGAAGGGATCATTTTTATCATGAACAAGATATTGCGCTTTCTGAACGAAGTATGGTAAAATTTCGAAACGCTGTTTTGGCTTTACTCCATCGAGACCTTCGAGAGTAGCAAATCTTGAAACGAACCCGCTTTCTTTCTTAGGGACCATTACATAGTAAGATTTTTCGTTGTTTCTTTTTATTTCGCGGACAAAGTTAATTCCCCATTCCATATGCTCTGCTTCGTTAAAGCGCATTTGAGAAAAAGGAATTTTAATTTCTACCGCCCATCCTTTGGCATCAACTAAAGTTTTAGCTTCCCAAATGCCATCCCAAGTATCGTCATCCCAGCTGTCGTTGAACAAAGTTCCATCAACCATTGAACCGCCGGCATTTACGCCAAAGTAGAAGCCGGTTTTTTTATCGTTGTATGGATCAACGTAAAAACCAAACCAATCTGAGTTAATATATTGATCCCGTCTTCCTAGACTTACATCAATAAGTTCCGGATTAGTGTCTAACAAACGCGCGGCTATGTAAATATTATCATTATCGTAAGCAATCCACACGTCGGTTTTTTGAGTTGCCGGCTGACCTTCGTTTGGGTCTTTCTGTGTGAATTCATCTACAGGCGTGTTCTTCCAAACGGCTTCGTCAAGGTTGCCGTCTAATTTTATTGAGGCGGATTCAGCTTTAAAGGCAGACACAACTTTTAGCGGCGCTTTTTTTTCCGAGGCGGAAATAATCGAAGCAATGATGAGCAATGATAGTAACAAATATTTTTTCATCTAGAACCCTTTCTATAGAACTTTTCTAAAACGTATGTTCTTTAGACTTACTAGAGTGAAAAAGGTTGGTCACCTGAATAAAAAAAAGCCCGGCTAAACCGGGCAGTTAATTATTCTTTTTCTTTCTTATCGGCTTTAGCTTTACCCAAGCCCGGCAGATGCATTTGCTCAGACAAATTCCCAATGGTCTCAAGATCAATCTTGCCAACAATATTTACAATTGTTAAGTCATCATGTTTGTCCATAACTATTGCAAATAAACCAGCATAGTTATCACCCTCACCCATTTTAACATAAATGCTTGAGAATGATTTTTTCTCTTTAGATTTAATAATTCTATCCCACTTTTCGGATTGTAATTTCTTATCCATGGATGAAATAGTATTTTCGGTTTTATCTAAGTCTGCGGCGGCAACTGAAAATTGATTTACTTTAATAAGTTTTAACGTCGCTATCATCTCAGATATTTTCTCCCCCTTTCCCTTACCCATTTTTGAAATTGCCCTGAGCATAGGTCCTTCTAGATGGATTGCTGTTTTGGGCTCAACATTTTTGAATTGAGCGTATTCCGAGTAATCGAAATAGCCGGGATCTGTTGAGTATTCTTCTTTTTGTTGGGCAAATGTTGTAAGCGTAATAGCGAACAACAAAACAAAAAGCATTTTAATTGATTTCATTGTTTTCTCCTTCAAATAAGTTGTTAATAATTCTTAATCCTTTGTTTAATGGTCTTGAAACTTTGTTTCCGAGTACATCTTCTTCCAAAGTGGTTTTAGTATGTTCAAAAATATTTCCCACAATCGCCAGTGCTTGCTGGGCTTGTTTATCGGCTTCAATTACCTCGGCTTCTGTAAATTCATACTCAACTGTTTTGTTGCGAATTACACCAAACGTAATTGCCGAAATCACAACAAGAACAACGGCAAGGGAAGCAACCGGACGCGTAAAGACAATTGCGTAAAAATCATTTAAAAATCCCGGCTTATCCGTGCTGATAACGCCGGCTTTTTCTTTCGCTGAATCAACAACAAACCGGGGGCATTCTTCTTCGGTTAATTTTGCTACTTCGTTTGCAGTAGTTCGGTACAAATTAAAAATTCTCTTAGCTTCTTCATTTTTAGATATTAGCCGCCAAACCAAAACTCTATTCAGCCAGGACGCATCCTTATATGCAGCGGCAATGATTTTGTTTTTCAATTCTTCAGTTATTTCAAACGACTTCTTGCGGTTCATAATCTTTTAATTCCTCTTGCAGTTTCTTTCTTGCTCTCATTAAATAAACCTTCACCGAGTTTTCCGGCATTTCCATTGTTTTAGCAATCTCTTTGTATTTCAGTCCGTTAATTTCATAAAGCACAAAAACGCTTCTCAAATTTTCCGGTAACTTTTGTATTGCTTCTTTTACTTTTGATGCCATCATTTTAAAATGTGTTGTTAAGTATGGATTGTGTGCGCTTTCTGTCGCAGCAAACGACTCTTCAAACTCTTCATTAATTTCACTCTCTTTACCGAACGCCGCCGCTCGTTTTCTCAGAAAATCTATACACAAATTGTGCGTTGTTTTCATTATCCACGTTTTTGCCGCAAGCGCGTTAACCGAATCAATATTTTTCCAGATACGAATTAGCGTTTCTTGCGTAACGTCATCTGCGTCCATTCTATTCTTCAACATATAGAGCGAATAAGAATAAATCTTGTTCTTATACTGCTGAATAAAGAAACGATATTTCTGTTCTGTAAACACGTTTTATTTTCTGTATTAAAGACGAAGCCAACCGGTAATTTGTTACAAGACCCGGCAGTTCCTTTTCGGAAAATTACAACCTTGTAAATAAGAATGTGAAATCCCTATTTTCCATCTGTTAGTAAAAAGGGAAATGCATGGCAGATTTAAGCAACGAGCCTGGTGCAATTAACTGGCGGGATCTTACAGTTTCAAACGCAGACGAGGTTCGCGATTTTTATAGTAAAGTTGTTGGTTGGAAGTTCGAGTTTGTTTCAATGGGGGAATACAGCGATTACAACATGCTTGCGCCGGAGTCCAAAATTCCAGCAGCCGGTATTTGTCATGCTCAAGGCGTGAATGCCGATTTACCCGCTCAATGGTTAATTTATATCAACGTAGCTAACATAGTAGAAAGCATGTCTTCGTGTCAGAAGCTGGGCGGAAAGTTAATTTCAGGTCCCAAAAATTATGGCGGGATGGGAAGATATTGTGTGATACAAGATCCGGCAGGCGCTGTTTGTGCACTGTTTGAGCCCAAAGGAAAATGAAAGAATTAGATTTTCGACCGGCTAAATCAAAGGAAGAATTCCGAAGCAATTACAAGCTGCACGATCTATCGGAACAAGTTGGCAAAAACTTGCTTGTTCAATGGGGTGTAGAGTTTAAGGCTTTCGGCGAAGATAAACGCTACGAAAAACTCTGGGAAAAGGGAGAAGACAAGCCGGATATAATTTTAACCAGCAAAGGGAAAAACGCTCTCCTTGATTGGAAAGGTAAACGCTCAAAAGCTTTTTTGGTTAATGAACGCGCCATTAAATCCTACGAGCGCTGGCAACATAACTTAAACATGCCGGTAATAATCGCATTCCTAATTTTTGACGAACAAAACAAATTAAGTGATAGAAGATTCGCTTTTCTTAGCAAACACAAATACATAGTTTCGGAAACCAAGCAGTGGGACAAAAACAAGACGGTCGAGTTCGAGGAGGAATTACCCTTGTTTAATAAAGAAAATATTGTGCTATACTTAAATTCGGAAGGATAGCAAGGTGAACAATTTTTTAGCACGGATCGAAAATATCTTCCGGAATTCAACATCGCCGGATGAACTGTTTGATGCATTCCGCGATGCGATAAATACACGCGTAACCGATATAGATTTGTATAAAATCCTTCTTGGTAATCCGTCCCTCTCCCCGGATGAAATAAAAATGTTTGCAGAGAAATTAACCAAAGAAATACCAAATCAAACGTTTAATACATTTATGTGGACGGCAAGTGTTTTCGAACATCAAAAAGATGATTATGAAAAATTGGAAGACGCAGTTAAGTATTATCAAAAATCTTTCGAGCATAACCCCACAAACGAACTTCCATTAATTCGCTTACTTGGGTTATATAATTTCGATATGGACATTCCAGCCAACAAAGAAATTTTAGATTTTGTCGATTCTCGATTAAAATCCGTTGACATTAAAAGCCGCGTGTACTTTTCTATAGCAGACCTTTATAAACGGAAAGATAATTACCTACTTGCCGCAAAATATTTAGCTCTAGGAGAAAAAGCGGCGGAGAGAGAAAGAAAATAAATTCAAAATTCTAAGCACAAAATCCAAAAGGGGAGAAAATGGAAGAGAAAAAGAAGTACGACCTAGAGGAAAGAACGCTCACATTCCTAAAAAGAGTAATAAGTTTTTTACGAGCAGTTAAAAAAGATTACGTTAATGTTGAGATGGGCAAACAACTTATTCGGTCTGCCGGATCTGTTGGGGCGAACTATCGTGAAGCAAATGAAGCCGTAAGCAAAAAAGATTTCGCTTTTAGAATTAGAATTTGCCGCAAAGAAGCAAAGGAATCTTCTTTCTGGCTTTCCGCATATGAATGCGGTAACGAATTAGAAGATAAAAGAAAAGCTCTACTGCAAGAAGCCACTGAACTTTCCAAAATATTTGGTTCTATGGTAAAAAAGCTGGAAGAAAAAGGCTTCTAATAATTTTGAATTTTGGATTTAGACTTTTGTGCTTGCTTTTATTAATATTTCAAGAAGTAACAGAACTTTCTAAAATATTTGGCGACAAGGTTAAAAAGCCGGAAGAAAAAGGCTTCTAATCATTTTGAATTTTGGGTTTAGGATTTTGTGCTTGCTTTCATTAATAGTAGTACCCAATCGTGAAGTAAAAGAATGTTGGTCCCCTTACAATAGTGCTTCTAGGTAAGTCGTTTTTGAAATAGAAACTCTTTCCAACAGAAAAATCTGCTGGACCAATTGGTGTGTTAAAAGAAACAGTTATTCCGGCACCGTGTCGCAAATCTCTAAAACGGATAGCTTCGCGTTTTCCCCAAACAGAGCCCAAATCGTACCGCCCACTTATGTAAGTGTCAAAAAATATTTTTACCGGAAGCTTATAGCGCACTTCTATTGAAGATAGAAATATTTGCCTCCCTCTAAATTCATACTCGCGTAAACCAAGAAAATTATTTTGCCCTCCAAGAGAAAACTGCTGACCTAACGGAAGAGTGTTATCGCCGGAGCCAATCATTGTTCTAAAACTCCACACATGATCGGAGCGAAGACCAAAGTAAGCTTTGTAATCAAAAAATGCTTTTGTATAGCCAATATCTCCGCCAAAAGCAGTTTGCGCGGTTTCGTAAAAAGCCTTAACTAAAAAACCTTTAGTGGGATAAGGATATTCGTTCTGAGAATCTACGAAAAGAGAAAGTCGCAGGCTGGAAATATCAATTGAATATGAAGGATCAGTATAATCATAAAGTCCGGAAATTTTATCGCGTTGGTAACGTGCTTCTAAAAACAAATTACCAAAACGCTCAACCTGAGCGCCAATTCCAAACATTCCGCCGTAATTAATTTGTCTATACTCTCCAGATTTGCTGCGGGAAAATTTATTTGGATTTAACGGGGCATCATCAACATAATTATTTATATCTGTAAATTCATAAAAGCCACGCAGTTTGTAAGTCAGATACGAATCAAAAACTGTATTAGCTTTTTGTTCAATGGAATAAGAACGGTTTCTAACTCCGCCGCTTAATAAAGCGCCAAGTTCTGTACCGGTTCCGTTAAAGTTTTCATCTCTGGCATCTAAAAAGAATTGAGCTTGATATTCGTTGTCCAACCTCATTCCAAGCCGGATAACGGCAGAAACTTTTTCAAGCAGAGAAATTTTTAACTCGTTGTGCCCATCAAAGTCTTTTACCGAAAGCTCAATCTGATCAAACAAGTTAGTGCTTCGTAAACTTGTTAATCCTTTTTCGGCGATATCATATTTGAAATAATCGCCAACCTTTAAAGGAAACTCGCGGGTGATAA
>DAIEQT010000221.1 GCA_027347545.1 Ignavibacteria bacterium
TCTTTTCAGAGCAGATCAAGACCAAGAAAGAAAAGGAGAAATGATGAATTTACAATTTTATCAAGTTGATGCTTTCACTTCAAAATTGTTTGGCGGCAATCCGGCGGCAATTGTTCCATTAGAAAAATGGCTTGATGATGAGATAATGCAAAACATAGCAATGGAAAATAATCTTTCGGAAACAGCTTACTTTGTAAAAGAAGGAACACACTATCACATCCGCTGGATGACGCCGGTAGCTGAAGTAAAATTATGCGGACACGCAACACTGGCTTCGGCGTATGTGATATTTAATTTTATTGAAAAAGATGCTGCGCAAATTAAATTTACATCGAAGAGTGGTGAATTGATTGTTGACCGTGAAGGAGAAATGCTATCACTTAATTTTCCTTCCAACAAACCAATTAAGATAGAAACGACAGAACTAATCAAATCTGTTTTTGCAAAAGAACCGCTCGAAGTTTTAGAAGGCGGAAACTATATATTCATAGTTTTTGATGATGAAAAATACGTACGCAGTGTAAATCCAAATTTTGAGCTTGTTAAACAAATTCACCCACACGGAGTTATCATTACTGCAAGAGGAAGTGATGTGGATTTTGTTTCCCGCATGTTTGCTCCAAATGAAGGAATTAACGAAGACCCGGTAACCGGCTCGGCGCATACGGTGCTTGTTCCTTATTGGTCTGAAAAGCTTGGTAAGAAAAATTTTCGTGCGCGGCAAGTCTCAAAACGAGTTGGGGATCTCTGGTGCGAAGATCTCGGTTCAAGAGTAAAAATTAGCGGCAAAGCTGTGCTTTATGCCACCGGAAATTTATTTTTGGGTTTATAATTAGGATTTTTCTCTGCATATTAGCCGCAAATGTTTCGGCGCTTTTGTATTTTTGAGTGGATTAAAAGCCGAATATTTCTCCAAAGACCGAGTCTATATGAAAATTTTTCGTGGTGTGTTACTGCTAATTTTAGCAGCTTCTATACTTTCGTGCGATGCGCCCCGCTTAAACCCTTTTGATCCTCTTGGCCAAGACTACAAGTTTGCTCAACTTGATGGCTATGTCCGAACTAATGAGCAGCCCCGCCCGGGAATCCTAAACGTTACTGTTACCTGGAAAAATCAAAACGTAACAGTTCTAACAGACTCTCTAGGATATTACAAAATAACAGATGTACCAAGAGTTAATGGTATGGTGTATTTTGAGAAAGCAGGGTTCTCAAAAGATTCTGTATTGGTAGATTGGAAAAATCAAAATTATAAAAGAATAGATCCGCCTATACTTTTGTCTTACACTTTCGGCGATCTTGAAGGATATATTAAGACTGTTGATGATCAAGTAATCAATAAAGCAAAAGTATTTTGGGAAAATCAAAAAATTACAGTTGAATCCAATCAGAATGGATATTTCAAAATTGAGAACGTTCCGATACGAAGCGGAATGATTTACTTTGAAAAAGAAGGTTTTAAAACCGACACGCTTTGGGTTGAGTGGAGTGACGGAAAAGAGAAGAAAACTAAAACTCTTGAAACAAGAACTCTTGAATACAACATAGGTGATTTAGAAGGAACAGTTATAACATCAGATGCACAACCGCAGACAATAGAAAACGTACATGTGGGCTGGAAAGGATTGAACACAGTTTCTGTTACTAATGCAGAGGGAAAATACATGTTCAAGCAAATTCCAATTAAGAACGGAGAGTTGTATTTCCAAAAGGAAGGTTTTAAGTCCGACACACTAATTGTACAATGGAGTGGAGTTAAATCAAAAGTCATTCAAGCACATACATTACAATACACACATGGCGATTTGTTTGGTTATATTCTTACAAATGATACTAGATTGGGAGTTCCAAAGGCTTTTGTTCGTTGGGATAGATCCGGTACAATTACCGAGACCAACAATGAAGGATATTTTAAGTTTGCGAATGTCCCGATAGAGAGCGGCATACTTTATTTTGAAAAGGAAGGTTTTAAAAAAGGTTCGGTGGGTGTTACCTGGGAAAGCGGAAAAACAAAACGCCAAGACGGAGTAATAGAATATAGCAGCGGAACGTTATCTGGTTTTGTTAGAACAGAAAAGTTGCCGCGTATTCCTATTGCCAAAACCAAAGTATACTGGAAAAACCATGGTGTTGTAAAAGAAACAGATGCGGCTGGTTATTATAAAATAGAGGGCATTCCAACAACTGACGGATATATCTATTTTGAAAAAGCCGGATTCTCACCGGATTCGGTTTATGTTCAATGGGGAAACAAAAACGAATTCATTAATCAAAATGCGTTTTTAAATGCAATTCCCCAACTTGATGATATTGCAATATTTTCTGTTGTTACGAACAAATTTCCAACTGAATTTAAAACGACGCGCCTTACGGTTCAAACAAAAATTTCGGATGCTGAAAATGATGTTGATAGTGTGTTTGTACAATGCAAAGAACTAAATGTATTTGAACCGCTACAGTATAACTTATCAACAAAAAGCTTTCAAAGGGAATTTAACTCTGCCGATTTTAAAGTTGATTACATTGAAAAGGTAATTGGAAAAAATATTGAAATAGTTGTAAAGGATGTTTCGAAACAACAATTTACGATCGGTCTTTCTACGCTTAAACGAATTATATCCGAGGATGTAATAACTCATTCGCCCAAAGAAGCGGCAATAGTAACTTCTAAACCAACATATAGCTGGGCGCGTTTTTTAGGTGATTATACTTATTATAACTATAGGTATTACATAGAAGTACTTACAGACGAAATACCGGCAACATCTGTTTGGAAAAGCGAATACTTTTCTAAGTCTGCAATTGAATATACACCAACTACAAACTTGTCTTCTGGAAATTATTTCTGGATTCTTTGGGTAGAAGATGATTTTCACAATCGCGCTTCGTCAAGACCAAGTACTTTTGTAGTGAAATAAAAAGGGAAACCATGAACACTTTTTTCGCCGAAAATATTAATCACATAAAGAACTTATCCAAGAGCGAATTTGAATCGCTCTATGAGTTTACGGAAATACTGAATAGCGCAAACCGTCAGGATAGTCTGATTGAGGATACGATAGACATTGTAATTAAAGTTATTAATGCCGAGCGTGGTTTGTTTGTTCGCTATTTTGCTTCAACGGATTCATTCTCAATAATTACTGCGCGTAAAATTTCCAACGAAAGCATTACTGATCTTCATCAATTTTCATCGGGTATTTTGCAAAAAGTAATCAAAGAAAAAAAACCGCTTCTTTATCACGATGTAATGAGTGATCCGAATCTCTCTCAGTTTGAAAGTGTTCAGATTCATAGAATAAAATCTGTTATAGGCGTTCCAATTATTCGTGATGGAAATGTTTGGGGAATTATTATTGCAGACAGCCAGCTTGACCGGCGCGAATTCACAGAAGAAAATCTTTTGTTCCTAAGCTTCTTCTCTAATCTTGTTTCACTTGCACTTGATAGAATTATTAAGCTGGAAGAGCTAGAAAAAGAAAATCAAATTTTGCTTAACCGGCTTCAATCAATGGAAAACGTTCCGGAGATGATCGGCATAAGCCAGGTGATGAGAAATCTCAGTCAGCTTATTCATAGAGTAGCTCAAACCGAGGCTACGGTTTTAATTTCCGGCGAAAGTGGAACGGGTAAAGAAGTTACTGCAAAAGCAATTCATCAACTGAGTAAAAGAAAAGACAAACCATTCTTAGCGCAATTCTGCGGATCAATTCCGGATAACCTTCTGGAGAGCGAATTATTCGGCTACAAAAAAGGTGCATTCACCGGTGCTAATGCTGATAAGCAAGGGCTGCTTGAAGCTGCTGATGGCGGAACATTTTTCCTAGACGAGATTGCCGATATTTCTCCGGCGCTGCAAGCAAAACTTTTGCGCGTATTAGAGAATAGAGAGATTATCCGTCTTGGCGATGTTAAGGTTAAGAAAATAGACGTTAGAATTCTTGCTGCTACAAATAAAGATTTGCAGCAACTTGTGAAAGAAGGCGCCTTCCGCGAGGACCTATTCTATAGACTAAATGTATTCCCAATTAAAATGCCGCCGTTACGTGAGCGCCGAGAAGATATTTCAATTCTCGCTCACCATTTAATTCAAAGAATTGCAAAAAAACAAATTGCGATAGATTCTGCTGCGGTAAAAAAGCTAGAAGGATATTTCTGGCCAGGCAACATTCGCCAGCTTATGAATGTAATTCAACGCGCAATAATTTTGTGCGATGCCGACAAAATATTAACTGACAATATAATTCTCGAAGACGAAAAGAGCCTGGAGAATTTTAACGGAACACTTGGCGAGTTTGAAGTTTTGCTTCTCAAAAAGCGGTTAGAACAATTTAACGGTAATAGAACACTTACAGCAAAATCGCTTGATGTTTCGGTGCGCTGGATACAGCTTAAGCTCAAGGAGCTTGGCATACAATGATGACCGGCTTGAGTGCAGAAATACTCTTTGAAAAATTTCAGATCATAGATGTTCTCAAGAAAGATGAACACGCAGCTGTTTTTCTTGCTAATCATATTTATCTAAGCAAAAAAATAATTCTTAAAGTTCTTAACACGCAAAAAATTTCCGACCATGCGCTTATAGAACGTTTCAAGCGCGAAGCAAAAATATTAGCTCAGCTGGATAATCCGCATATTATTAAAGTCCTCGATTTCGGTATGTTCAAAGAATATTTCTACATTTCTTTTGAATACATAGAGGGAGTTTCTCTTCGCAATCTTTTGAAGCAACAGCAACTTAGTGTTGAGCAGAAGAATCATTTAATGACTCAGTTGTTAAAAGGGTTGCACTATGCCCATCAATGCCAAATAATTCACCGGGATATCAAACCGGAAAATATTTTTGTTGATAACAGCCTTAACCTTAAAATTGGTGATTTTGGACTGGCCCTTTCTGCCGAAGATAATTTTGTTACGAATCCTTACTCGGTTGTTGGAACACCAAGCTATATGAGCCCGGAACAAGTTCGCGGTGCAAAGTTAAACGCACAAAGCGATTTATTTTCTGCAGGTGTTGTTCTTTACGAAATGTTTACCGGAAAGAATCCCTTTCTCAAAGAGAATGTTAGTTTAACGCTTAACGAAATTATGGCATTTGATGAAGCTTTGGTTCATAAAGGATTGGAGGACCAAGAGCAAAGCGTTAAGGATGTTATTTATCACTTGATTAGAAAAAACGCAAAAGATAGATACACAACAGCTCGTGAAGCTCTCAATGATCTTGGTTTTTCGGTAGAACAACCGACCATTGTAATTAAACCGGAAAGTGCTCGTGTAAACAAAAACCGGTTTAAACTCATTGCCGCGATTTTAACAGTTGCCGTTATAACAATTACGCTTATTGTACTTAAAATTTTTAATTCACAAACTCCAGCCAGTATACCTAACATAAATTTTAGTGATTCAACTTCGCTGCAGAATCAAAGCACAAAAAAAACAACAGAAGATTTGCAAAATGAAAAAGAACGGATTGACACTGCTAATTTGAATAAACCGTTGATAGAGAATCAGAATCAAACAATACCAAACACAACATCAAATGAATTGAATGGAAATTTATCAACGCAACAGCCGGCAAAAAGCTCAGGAGACGGATGGTTGAATATTTTGGCGGTTGTTGGAACAAGGGTGATAATCAATGGAGAAGATTATGGTCCGGCAATATCCAGACCAATTCAACTTTCCGAAGGTGAACACAATGTTAAACTTGTGAATGACGAATACGATCTCCCATACATCGAAAAAATAAAAATCACAGCTAAACAAACAAAAACCTTGCGTGTTAACTTCAATAGTCTTTTTGGATTTGTCATTTTTGATGTTAGACCAGGAGCTAAAATTTATATTGATGGAATTGAGCGGATTGAAACGCCGCCACTAAAACAGATGTTAAAATTAATACCGGGAATGAGGAGAGTTTCACTTAAAAATCCAAATTATAGGGATATAGACACAACATTAAATATTGAAAAAGGGGATACACTGAAATTTAGTTATAAATTTAAGAAGTAGATGGTATGATAATTGACCATTTACAAAAAAGAGCGCAGTAAAATGAAAAAAATATTTGTAACAGTTGCGATTTTGCTTTGGAGTGCGAATGTATTGCTTA
>DAIEQT010000243.1 GCA_027347545.1 Ignavibacteria bacterium
AAATCCATTTAATCCCCCAACATGATGCTGGATTAAATGAGGGTGTTCTGGTTGTTTTACTTAAAGTACTAGTTCTCCTCTACATATTTATCAAAATGAATAATTTTCTAAATAACTTATAATCATTATGTCTAATAAAGAAGCTCAAGCTCGAATCAAAATCAACAAACTTCTTGAAGAATCCGGATGGCGCTTCTTCGATAATAACTCCGGTTTAGCTAACATTAGTTGCGAACATCGAATCACAAAAAAAAATTATAAAACCGATTCTCTTGGAAACGACTTTGAAAAAGTAGAAAACGGTTTTATAGACTACCTCTTGCAAAATTCCGAAAAACGACCCATCGCGCTTGTGGAAGCGAAAAAAGAAAGTATTAATCCCTTAGATGCAAAAGAACAAGCTCGCGAATATGCAAATAGCCTGAATGTACGATATCTCTTTCTATCAAATGGGAATGTTCATTTCTATTGGGACCTTCAAAACGGTAATCCAATCCGCATTTCTAAAATTCTTTCTATAGAGGAACTTGGTAAAGCTCAAAAGTGGCAGCCAAATCCCGCTGGAATGGTTTCTCTGCAAATTGATGAAAATTATATTGCGGTCTCTCAAGATTCTAACTGGTTAAACTATACTGAAGAAGAAAAGAAACTGGCTAAGATTAATAAAGGGATTCGTATTCTAAGAGATTATCAGTTGGATGCTGTCAAAACAATTCAAAGAGATTATTCAAAAGGTCAAAGAAGATTTTTGTTGGAAATGGCAACCGGCACCGGTAAAACTCTTCTCTCTGCTGCAATTATTAAAATGTTTATCCGCTCTGGTAATGCCGATCGTATCCTTTTTTTTGTTGATAGACTTGAGCTCGAAAGCCAAGCTTATAAAAACTTATTTGCTTATCTAAGCAAGGATAGCATTAATCCTGTTGTTTACAAAGAAACAAAACATGATTGGGAAAAAGCACAGATCGTTATAACAACTATCCAAAGCCTTTCTCATAATAACAGATACTTAAATGATTTTTCTCCTAATGATTTTCAGCTAATCATATCAGATGAAGCCCACAGAACAATTAGCGGGAACAATAGAGTAATATTCGAATATTTCATCGGTTCAAAACTTGGCTTAACCGCTACACCTAAAAATTATTTAAAGGGTGTGGATATTGATGATATGCAAACAGACGATCCGCGCCAACTCGAAAAAAGATTACTACTGGATACTTACCAAACTTTTGGCTGCCAAAACGGAATACCAACTTTTAGCTTCAGCCTTCTCGATGCTGTTCAGCATCAACCTCCCTATCTTGTAAATCCTCATAAAATTGATGCTCGCACTAATGTAACAACTGAACTCCTTAGTCAAGAAGGATGGAGCTTAAAACTTGCACAAGAAGATAACTCCACACAGAGCGATTCAGATACTAAGTCAAATAAAGAAGAAAGTGAATCCTTCTTCAAAGAAGATTTTGAAAGGAAATTTTTCTCTCCTGAAACTAATGCTTCCTTCATAAATGCCTTTTTGACTCATGCAAAGAAAGATCCCATCACCGGTGAAATTGGTAAAACTATTTTCTTCGCCGTTAGCCGTAAGCATGCTGAAAAGCTTGTTAAACTTCTCAATGAAGAAATAGAAAAATTATACCCGGGTAAATATAATTCCGACTTTGCTGTTCAAGTAACTTCAAATATTCCACTTGCTCAAGGTATGACCATAAATTTCGCGAATAATAATCTTAACGGTCTTACCCGGTTTAAGCCGGAATTGATTGATTATAAATCAAGCAAGACACGCGTTTGTGTTACTGTTGGAATGATGACAACCGGTTATGATTGCCAAGATATTCTAAATGTCGTCCTTGCCCGTCCTATTTTTTCACCAACTCTTTTTGTTCAGATAAAAGGAAGAGGAACCCGGCTCTATGATTTTTCATACAATGACGGTAAATCTAAAATCGAAAAAGTAAAAGATAATTTTTATCTATTTGATTTCTTTGCTAATTGTGATTACTTCGAACATGATTTTAATTATGATGAGGTGATTGAACTTCCGCACGCATCAAAAGGTGGTGAAACACCTCCACCACCATCCGGAAACTTTGTTTATTCTGGTCCCGATTCTGTTAGTTCCATTAAAGAGGAACAAATAGGTCTTAATGGAATGCGCATTGACCGCGAAGCATTTTCTAAGAATTTTGAAACAACCACTAAAGAAGAAATTCAAAAGAATCCCGACCTTATTTCTGCAGCAAATGAAGAAGAATGGGAGGTAATTGAAGACTTTGTAAAAACAAAAATATTTAACAAACCGGAAGAATACTGGAATCAAGAAAAACTTCAAGAAGCTTACGGCATTGATAGACGTCTCTCGCTTCGCGAAATAATTCTTAAAGCACTTGGCAAATTAGATCGTTTCAAAACTCGCGATGAAATTGCTGATGATTATTTCGAACACTTTCTTTCAGTTGATGGAATTGACGGCTCAAAATATTATGAGCTTCGGACGCTGTTCAAAGCTTATTGTTTATTCGATGATCTTCGCCCAATCCTTGATAAAAAAGAATATGCTTATCTTGCAACCGATTCCAGAATCAATATAAAGGATTTACAAAACCTTGGCGCTGGACAAATAGCATTAACTCTTAACTACATTAAAGACAACGTACCGATTAACAAATTTTTACCAATCTAGGAATAATTATCGTTATACAGATTCATCTCTGTGTTCGATTGTAAAAAGATATGCTTAATAAAGAAACAAAAAAGAAAATTGAGAACTGCCGCGATATTCTGGTTGGTGTTCTGCCTTTACCTTCAGATCAAGTAGAACTTATTACTATCTCTCTCATTTATAAATTCATGGATGATATAGATGAACAAAGCCGCCAGCTCGGAGGCGCTGTTTCATTCTTTCGTAATGGTCTTAAAGTTTACTCATGGCAAAACTTAATGAGCAACCAGCTTAGCGCTGATGAACGTGTTCTTAAATTTATTAAAGCGATTGAAGAACTTACTAAAGCTCCCCACATTCCGGAACTTTTCAAAAGTATCTTCAGAAACACTTTCCTCAAATTCCGCGATGGCAGAGTGTTCAAACTTTTTCTCGATGAAATAAATTACTTCTCTTACGATCATTCCGAAGAACTTGGTAATGCATTTGAATATCTTCTTAACACCATGGGCGCTCAAGGTGAAAATGGTCAGTTCCGGACTCCGCGTAACATCATTGATTTCATTGTGGAAGTTGTTGACCCGGATAAAGATGATAAAATTTTGGATCCCGCTTGCGGCACTGCTGGTTTTCTAATTTCTGCTTACAAACATATTTTAAGAAAATACACAACCGGTTACGAAAACTACCGTGTTAGCTTGAACAACCAAACTTTAGAAAGCAATGGCATTCATTGGGGCGATAAACTTTTGGCTTCTCAAAGAAGCAAACTCTCTAAAAGAATCGAAGGTTACGACAATACTCCTTTAATGGTTCGGCTTTCTCAAGTGAATATGTACCTTCATCATTTCCCTAATCCGGCTATTCACGATTATGATTCTATAACCTACAACAACAGATGGAATGATAAATACGATTGTATTCTAGCTAATCCCCCTTTCATGACTCCTAAAGGCGGAGTTAAGGCACATGATAAATTTAGGATCAGAGCCAATAAAACAGAAATTCTTTTCTCCGATTATATAATTGAGCACCTAACTCCAAATGGTAAAGCCGGCTGGATTGTTCCTGAAGGAATTATTTTTCAGAATAGTAATGATTATGTCGAACTTCGCAAATGGTTAATTAATGATTTAGGCCTTTGGGCAGTCGTTTCACTTCCGGCACAAATATTTCAGCCATATAGCGGCGTAAAAACTTCAATTCTTTTGGTTGATCGCGCCTTAGCACGGGTAACAGAAAATATTATTCTTGTGAAAATTGATAATGATGGTTTCTCTCTCAATACAAACAGAAACCCAATAAAAGACAATGACCTCCCCGCAGCGCTAAATTTATTAACAGCATACAAAAAGAATCCATCTGTCATTCCTAGCGAAGCGAGCAATCTCAAGTATAAAATCCTTCACCGCAAAG
>DAIEQT010000254.1 GCA_027347545.1 Ignavibacteria bacterium
TGGAGTTGGAGACAGATACAATAACACAATGCTGAACGGCTCTAACCTTCCAAGCACCGATCCGGAGAAAAGAACCTTTGCTTACGATTTATTCCCGGCAAGTTTGATGGAAAATGTTTTAACATCAAAAACATTTATCCCGGATAAACCGGCAGATTTCACCGGCGGCTTAGTAGAAATAAACACAATCGAATTTCCTTCCAAGTTCATTTTTGATTTAAGCGTTTCCAGTTCGGTAAATACCAATACAACATTTAAGCACTTCAATTCCTATAACGGCGGATCGAGAGATTTTCTTGGAGTTGATGATGGAACGAGAGAATTGCCATCGTTAATCAACGGCGATAAGGTTAACAAAACAAACTACTCAAGCGAACAGCTGCAAAATATTGGATTGTCATTTAAGAATAACTGGCAGACCAAATCTCTAAATGCGCCTCTCAATTCAAGCTTTAGATTAAACATTGGCAACCAAATTAGGTTTGATGAAAGTGTACTAGGATATATTGGTTCGGTAACATATTCCAACTCAGCAGAAAATAAAAACTTAGAACAAGCTTCTTACACTTATGAAGGTCCACGCTTTCAATATTCCGGAAGCAACAATAGCATGAATGTGAACTGGGGAGCCTTGGTTAATATTAGTTATAAGCAGGGGAAAGATCATAAAATCAGTTTGAAAAATGTTTATAACAATTCCAGCGATGATGAAACTACAGTTTATGAAGGTCTTTACAATTACACACAGCAAATCAGAAAAGTTACGGCGCTTCGCTTTGTTTCCCGTTCACTTCAATCACACCAACTAATAGGTGAGCATCATTTTGATTTTTTGAGAAGCGTTAAAGCTGATTGGAATTTGAATTACGCTAAGTCGGAAAGAAATGAACCGGACGCAAGAAGATATATATATGCACGAGGAATGGAAGATACAGACCAACCTTTCCGCTTTTTGCTGGATCAATCAATTGGCACACGCTACTTTGGAAATCTTGACGATAAATCTTATGGCGCAAATCTAAATTTCAAAATAAAACCTTTCGAAGCAGCTTCGATGCCTGCTTTTAAGCTGGGTTATACTTTTGATAAAAAGGATAGAGAGTTTACTGCAAGAATATTTGGCTTCAGAAACATTCCGGGTGGAAATTTTCTTGAAGAGGATAAAATCCTTCAACAATCTGTTGACAAAATATTCGCGTCAGCTAATATCAATCCTACTTTTATTGAAGTAATCGAAATTACACAGCCGACGGATAGCTACAATTCCGACCAAACAATTTCTGCCGGTTACGCAATGATGGATTTTCAGCCAATCAGTAATATTAAAGTTATTACCGGAATTAGATATGAAAATTCTAAGCAGAATCTTTTCAGCAAAACCAGAACCGGCGAAAGTGTTGAAGTCCACACAGATTACAAGGATTTATTCCCAAGCCTTAACCTAACATGGGAAGCCACAGAATCAATCAATTTTAGATTGGCTTACAGCAGAACAATAGCTAGACCTGAGTTCAGAGAAATTGCACCTTTCACTTACTTCGATTTCGTTCAAAACGAATTAGTAATCGGTAATACAAATCTTAAAAGAAGCTTAATCACAAATTACGATGTAAGATTAGAATTCTACCCGGCGCCAAAAGAATTGTTTGCCGTTAGCGCCTATTACAAAAAATTTACTGATCCTATCGAGCAAGTTCTTTTATCATCATCATCGTTTGAGCCAATCAGATCTTACGAAAACGCGAAGACAGCAAGAAATTACGGAGTTGAATTTGAAGCAAGAAAATCATTGGAATTCGTTTCTAATTCACTTTCCGATTTTTCATTCATTGGAAACCTCTCCTGGATTGATTCCAAAATTGAATTGGAAGATGCAGGCTTTCAGCAATCCAAGCGTCCTCTGCAAGGACAAGCCGATTTCATCTTAAATGCAGGGCTATACTATGAAGGCTTTGATGATGGCTTTAGCGCTTCACTTACTTATAACAAAGTTGGAGAAAAGATTTCAAAAGTTGGTTTTGGCGGCTTGGGTGATGTGATCGAAAAACCGAGAGACCAAATAGATATTTCTTTCTCTAAAAAATTATTTGATGTACTGAACTTAAAAATTGCCGTTAGAGATCTATTGGCTCAAGATTTCAAATTTGTTCAAAAAACTCCGGATGGAGACAAAGTTTCCGAGTTATCTAAGAAGGGTCAAACTATATCTGTAAGCTTATCGTATAAACTAAACTAAGATTTTAATAACCAAACAAGGAGAAAGTATGAAGTTCTTTTTAAAGGCAATTGTTTTAGCTGGTTTTTTTGTTGCAAACATTTTCGCGCAGGAAGTGCTGAGCGGAAATATCACTACGAATCAAACACTTACATCAGATAAAACTTATTTGCTCAAAGGAATTGTAAGAGTGATGTCCGGCGCTACATTAACCATTCAACCCGGAACAATTATTTACGGAGAAAATACTTCGCAAGGCTCTTTAATTATAAAGCCTGGCGGTAAGATTATGGCAGAAGGTACCGCAGATAAACCAATTGTATTTACAAGTGAATTTAAAAAACCGGGTGCAACAAAAACTCCTAACTACGGCGATTGGGGCGGAATCATCATTTTAGGAAACGCGCCAATAAATGTTGCCGGCGGTAAAGCTTTGATTGAAGGACCTGGTGATGAATATGGCGGAACAGCAGCAGATGATAACAGCGGTGTTCTTAAATATGTACGCATTGAATATCCTGGCATAGCTTACTCATTAAATAATGAAATAAACGGATTAACGCTTGGCGGCGTTGGAAGCAAAACAAAGTTGGAATACATTCAAGTGAGCTACTCTGGAGATGATTCATTTGAATTTTTTGGCGGAACTGTTAATGCAAAATACTTAATTGCTTACCGCGGTTGGGATGATGATTTTGATAC
>DAIEQT010000266.1 GCA_027347545.1 Ignavibacteria bacterium
CTTTGCGCTGCCCGGTAATTAGCACCAACTGATGTTGCGCATCTTAGTAATTGCTTTGCTATAACATTGGCACTCATGGTTTTAGGCAAGGAATCAATAAATAGCAAAACATCAAGTGCAAATTTTTTTGTTCTAGTAAGAAGGTCTGGTCTCACTGTTATCGCTCCATATTTTTAAAATCGTACTTCCAACTTCGGAAATCGTACTTAAAAAGTCAGTTTCCTCATCCCAATATGGCATATTGCAAAATCGTATTTAACCGGATCATCGGGATCAAACTTCTTAAGTTGGTTGGTAATCTCTTCAGCCATTTTCCAAGAAACATTTTTTCGAGTCGTTAATTTCAACCGTTTGCAAATTCGGGCTACGTGTACATCAACAGGAATAAGAAGTTTTGAAGTAGGAATCTCATTCCACAAACCGAAATCAAGTTCGTCTCTACGAACCATCCAGCGTAGAAAAAGATTCATCCGCTTGCAAGCACTTCCCGCTCCCTGCCTCGCCTTCGGTTCAGCAAGGCGGGCGACTCGTCCGTCGGATCGAGGCGAGCCTTTTTGGGGATCAGGAAACATAAACACTATTCCCCTAGTTGGGTTTACTTTACCCTTACAAAGCTCAATCATCCTACTAGAAAAGTTTGAAACGGAAGTTTTCAATTCAAATTCCTCTTCAGATTCCTTAAGAAAAAGGTTTTTCAAACTTCCATGAGTTTTATAAACTTTATTTAAGCCATAGAAAAAGTTTTGAATATCACTGCTTGTATAAAATCTGTGTTTAACATTTGAGAAAAGTTTGCTTTGATTTCTTGCAGAATAGTTCATCACAAAATTGTAAGGCTGCCAATCCATAATTGTATGCAAGCGCTCAAGCGTTTTATTGATCTGTTTAACATTTCCGTACGCAAATACAGAAGCAACGAATGCGCTTATTTCAATATCGAGAGGATTTGTAAACTTATGCGGAAATTCAATTGGGTCCGGAGAGATTTGAGTTCTATCGAAATATTTGTAGTGAGAATCTAATTTATTCTTGAGAGAAGAAATTTTATTGAAAGAAGCTGATTTCAAACTTCTAAGCTGCTTGATGTTTAGCAGAAACCTTCCCAGCCATCATTGATTCAATACTAAGCTGGTAATCCAATTCTTCCCATTCAATTCCGGTATTTCTGCAAATAAATGAATATTTCTTAAGCTGTTTCAAACTAGCTTTTGATAGTTCAGGATACCATTTCAGCGGTGTAGAAATAATTCTTCCATCACTCAATTCCACGTTGAGGTAAGAATCATCAAAAGAAACTTTTTTACCCTTTAAAGTATTCATTCCATTTATCCAAAAAATATTCGCGGTTCTGTTTTGTTATAGTTAGAACTTTTTGCAAATCAGTTTTCTTAAAATAATTTTCTACAACCGACATCTTTTCTAAATTAATCTTACAGAAGTTTTCCGCTTTTGTAACGTGAATGTGCTTCGGTAGATGTTCATTCGCATAAAAGAAAAACTTAAAACCATCCTGTAACAGTAAAGTAGGCAATCTTATACTCGAATTTCTTTCAATAGTAAAATATGTTTTTACCATCAGAATAAACAGTCATCAATCACTTTATGTAAAGCATTTTGTTCGTTGCCTCATTCTTCCCGTTTGTTAGTCTGTAAACGTAAACTCCGCTTGGCAAATTTGCAGATCGAGCATCAAACAAAACTCTGTGCAAGCCCGGTTCTTGATTTTCATTTACAATCGTTGCAACATCATTTCCTATTGAGTCATAAACTTTCAACTGAATGTGTGCCGATTCTTTCAGATCATAACTAATCGTTGTTTCCGGATTGAATGGATTTGGGTAGTTCTGATAAAGATGAAATTCGCCCGGCAACTCTTGCCGCTCTTCGACGCTTGTCGCAAGTTGAGAATCGTCAATCGGTGCAGTCCAAACACTCATTGTATTTCCATCCATCCTCATCCAGATTGGATAGACTTTCCTATTGTATGCTGCTATTCCGGTATAATCACCAAAGAAAATATTTGCGTTAGGAAAGAACGGTGTTTCCGTTACACGGTAATTCTTGAAAGTTTCTCCCCCATCATCAGATCTCGCGAGATAAACATGCGTCTTAGTGCTTGATGGATCGAGATTATC
>DAIEQT010000276.1 GCA_027347545.1 Ignavibacteria bacterium
CTGTAGATGTATTTAGCTTCATTTTGGTTTAGTAAAGATTTCTCAACTAAATCACCGTTACAAATAACTTCGTATCCTTTGGGAACAGCAACATTAAAAGTTACCGAAGCTTTGTCGGAAGGATGATCAATAGCCGGGAACCAATAACTTGCATAGTTTGCCCAGTTATCGCTGAAAGCAGAAAAGTTTCGATACTTATTTTTTCCAACGAACAAGCCGCTCTTTGGAGTGCCATTATAATTAACAGCTATTGTATGCTCTGTGTTCTTCTCTATTACCTCAGGGAGTAAAATTTGTAAGATTCCATCTCTGTGCTTAAAATCTATAGGCATGCTGTCTAGAAAACATGAGTGAACATTCATTTCTCTCAGATTGAATTTTAATTCTTCAAGATTACTTACTGCTCTGAAGTTAATTTCCGTCTTAGCAGATATATTGAATGACATGTCGGAGATTTTTAGATTAATAGCATAGTTAATTACATCTATTTTGTTTTGCATTAGATTATAATCAGCTTTGTCGGTTGCAAAAGCAGTTGTTACAAAGAGAATAACAGTTAAAAGCATTTTTCTCATTTAACTTCCGGTAAAATTTCAAAAACAGAATGCTCTCCAAGGGAATGTAGAGCATTCATAGCTAAACTCTTTTAACTACAACTATTGTCATATCATCGTGCTGAGGGAAATTATCTACAAACTTATTTACATCTCTTAATATAAGGTTGATTAGCTCTCTTGAGCCAACATTCCGGTTCTTTTCAATTAAACTAATTAGTTTGTCTTCACCAAACTGCTCATGCTTTTCGTTCATAGCTTCAGTAAAGCCGTCAGTGTAAAGAACAAAAACATCACCTTGGTTAATTGCGAATTCCTCTTCATTTAATGTGGAAGTAAAGATATGTCCTTCTTCCAAACCAAGAGCCATTCCTTTACTAAGCAAAAGTCTTGTTCCGCCGCTTTGCCTGCTTGTTAAAATACCGGGATTATGTCCGGCGCGTGCATAAATCATTTTGTGCTGATTCACATCAAGAATAGCATAAAACATACTCACGAAAGAATTCTTTTCGATAGTTTTATATAGTAAGCGGTTTACTTTTGCTAAAACATTTTTTGGAGAAGTATCTTCTTCCGCGTGTGCTTGTAGAATTCCTTTTGTTAGCGTCATATAAATTGCTGCACCAACTCCTTTGCCGGAGACATCGCCAATAGCTACGCCTAGTTTGTTGCTGCTTAGCTTTACGAAATCAAAATAATCTCCCCCCGCTTCAATAGCCGGAATTGAGATAGCCGCGATATCATAGCCTGGAATTTTTGGTTCTTCTTTAGGCAAGAGAGAGAGCTGAACCTTAGCAGCAATTTCAAGCTCTTTACGCAAGCGTTCCCGTTCAGAAATTCTCTTAACGTGAGATGGCAACCCGTAGTTTTCCAAAACATATTCTTCTTTGCGCAAACGGCTGACAATGTAAATTATTGGTGTTATTAAAAAAGCAATAGCTATTAATAAAAGATTGAATTGAAAAAATGAATTGTCGGAATTCAAGAGCGGAGTACTGCGTGTAATCAAACCGGTTGTGAAAAGCATACTTGCTATGGTTAGTAAATCAAACTTGAAATAGAGATAACCAACCAGGCAGCCGAACAAGAAATCTTTAATAACTCCGGCAGCAAAATTATTTAGCGAAGGGGGCGTTTCCGAAATTACAAAAGCAAAAACTGTAACAATACCTGTTAAGAGAATGCTTAGCCATTTTCGTTTCCATCTCTGATAGGAAATATTGACTACAAAGAAAACTGTAACAATGCTTGCGCTTATTGCCGAAGACATTGAATCCAGCACAACAGAAGCTGCGGGGGCGAAACCGGAGAAAATATCTAAACCCTTGCTAGTGTTTATAAATACATTTGCATGAGGTTGATTTAGTAGGATTGCAGCAGCTATATATAAGAAAGCAAGACCAATACCTAGAACCCACCCTTTGCCAAGTGAAGTACCGGATTGAATTGAAAAAATATGCGAGTTGATGAAACTATCAATTCCTCTAAGCTTTTCCGGCCATAAACTTCTAGCATGAGATTCACCAACAGACCAAGTAGCAAAAACAAGCAGAGCTAAGAAGAAATAGACAATAAGTCCGTTAGTAAGTACAAGAATAACTTTAGTATTTAGGAAAGCCAAATTCCCTATAGATACACCTTGCCCGAGACCGGGCCAGTAATTTACAAGTGAAACGAGAGTCATGAAGAAGTAGATGATGAATATATTTCTACCCACGCTCATCCAGACTTCGCCCTGATGATATTTCTTGATGTAAAGGAAGAAAGCAAACATCATTAAAAAGACAACTAAAATGGCGGAAACTGTGCCAAATAAATATTCGCCTGCGTTAAAATATTCTTTGTACTCCTGTGGTACATCTAGGTAATTATAATAACCGCTTACCCGGTTTCCTTTAACAAATACTTGGATTTCAATTCTTGCTTTAAGCTCCGGAACCGGCTTTTCAAAACGAATTAGATAATCAACGCGGTTCTTAAAATTATCTTGCTTGCTGTCTTTATAAGAGAATATTGTAGTGTCAATCTTCTGGACGTTTACCAAATACTCCTTAGCTAATTTCAACGCCTCGTTTTCTTTGAGGGATTGAATTGTAGTTGTATCCGGCAGCAAATATTTAAACCCGATAACATTACCGTTAGAGCTAACCGATACGTGGTAAGAATATTGAGGAATTTCTTTACTTAAATTTTGATGGAACATTACATCCCAACTTCTTAGAGGAAATTCAGCGTGTCTCAGATATTCTGAATATTTCTCATCACCTAGTGTTTTTATAAGATATCTATTCTGAACCATGTATGCATCAATGAAAGCTTCGCTATAGAATGGGTCTGTCTTAATCCCTTGCTTGTTCAAAAAATCCTTAGCGATTTTAATTGCTTCCGGGCGGGTGGTGTTCATAGTATTGTCTTGATATGAAGAAGAGAGAAATGCCGAAGCTAGCGCAATCAATAAAACAATTGAAGCTAATATCCAATACTTATGATGGTTGATATTTCTGGTCATTTTGGCATCCACGGGTATTTTTCTCCATCATTTAAGACGACTGCAAAATAGAAAGGTTTGGCTATACTTACAATCATAGATGCTAAATAAGGAATACCGAAGTAAAAAATCTGTTCCTGCTCAAATCAAAAAATTCTTATCTTTGTCTCATAAATCAGCGCAGAGAAAAATGAAAGAACCCGAAGTAAACTTAGATTTAGCTCTTGAGCACGGCTTAACAGAAGAAGAATATGGCTGGATTTGTGAACGGCTAGGAAGAGTTCCATCTTTTACTGAACTTGGTATTTTTTCCGTAATGTGGAGCGAGCATTGCAGTTACAAAAACTCAATTGCATTGCTAAAAACTTTGCCGAGAAGCGGCGGAAGGCTGCTTGTTGGCGCCGGTGAAGAAAATGCCGGACTTGTTGATATTGGTGATGGGTTAGCTGTAGCATTTAAGATAGAAAGTCACAACCATCCATCAGCTGTTGAACCATACCAAGGCGCGGCTACCGGTGTTGGTGGAATATTGAGAGATATTTTTACGATGGGCGCGCGTCCAATCGCAAGCTTAAACTCACTTCGCTTCGGATCGCTTGATGATGCACGCACTCGTTATTTATTTGAAGGTGTTGTAAAAGGAATTGGTGATTACGGAAACTGCTTTGGTGTTCCAACAGTAGCTGGAGAAGTTTATTTTGATGAATGCTACAGAACAAATCCTCTTGTAAATGCAATGGCAATTGGCTTAGTTGATACAGGAAGAGTTGTTTCTGCAGTTGCAAAAGGCGCAGGCAATCCGGTTATGATTGTTGGTTCTTCAACCGGAAGAGATGGAATTCATGGTGCAACATTTGCCAGCGAAGAAATTTCTGAGAAGTCGGAAGCAAAACGCCCTTCAGTTCAAGCGGGTGATCCGTTTACAGAAAAACTTTTACTTGAAGCTACACTCGAAATCATAAAGCAAGATTTGGTTGTTGGAATTCAAGATATGGGCGCTGCGGGTATCTCTTGTTCAACTAGCGAAATGAGCGCGAAAGGCGAATCGGGAATGATCGTTGATCTGAATAAAGTGCCGCTACGCGAAGAAGGAATGAGCGCCTACGAAATAATGCTTTCCGAAAGCCAGGAGAGAATGTTGGTTATTGCTAAGAAAGGCTGCGAAGAAAAAGTAAAAGAGATTTTTGAAAAATGGGATTTGCATTGCGAAATTGTCGGTGTTGTAACT
>DAIEQT010000294.1 GCA_027347545.1 Ignavibacteria bacterium
AAAACCTTCGCAACATAAAAGAAGAGTTGAGAAAGCGCGGTTACAAAGCTCCACTTATTGCAGATATTCACTTCACTCCAAACGCTGCGGAACTTGCAGCACGCATTGTTGAAAAAGTCAGAGTTAATCCGGGCAATTATGTTGATAAGAAAAAATTTCAGACGATTGAATATACTGACGCCGAATACAAAGAAGAGCTGGAAAGAATCCGCGAAAGATTTACTCCGCTCGTAAAGATTTGCAAAGAATATGGAACCGCGATGCGCATCGGGACAAACCATGGTTCTCTTTCCGATAGAATTATGAGCCGATACGGAGATACTCCGCTTGGAATGGTTGAATCCGCATTAGAGTTTTTACGCATCTGCAAAGATGAAAATTACCACAGCATTGTACTTTCTATGAAAGCAAGCAACACGCAAGTGATGGTGCAAGCATACCGTTTGCTTATTGCAAAGATGCATGAAGAAGGAATGAATTACCCCCTTCATCTTTGTGTAACTGAAGCTGGTGATGGCGAAGATGGAAGAATTAAATCCGCGGTTGGAATTGGAACTCTTCTCGAAGATGGAATAGGCGATACAATCCGGGTTTCGCTTACAGAAGAACCGGAGTTTGAGGCGCCGGTAGCTATTTCGCTTGCATCAAGATATTTAAATAGAGAAACGCACGAACCGATTCCGGAAATTGATGAAGCGCCCAAAGATATGTTTAATTACTTTCGGCGAGATAGTTTTGAAGTTGCCGGAATTGGCGGAACAACAGTACCAAAGGTTTTTGCGGATTTCAGTGCCGGTGCAATTCAGAATTATGATGAGTTGAAAGAAGTTGGTTACAGCTACGATGCAATAACTGATAAATGGAATATAGCCGACACAGCATGCGATCTTTTATTTCTTGGCAACAATGATCTTCCTTTTGATGCGCCTACAAACTTAAAAGTAGTTTACAATTTTGAAAAGTGGAATTCGCTCGATAACAAACTAAAAGGTTTCCCATACTTTAATTCTCTGGAAAGCTACATCAACTCACCCGCAAAATCATTCGTTCTTAACTTTGTAGAAGTGAACTCACTTTCAACTTTCTCCTCTCAACTTTCAACTATCGCAACAGATAAAACTGTTGGTCTTGTTGTTACTACAAATAATTTACACGGAATGGCTGAGCAGCGCAGAATCTTCTTCGAGCTTATAAAGCAGCAAATTAAAAATCCGGTTATCTTAAAACGTAGTTATTCAAATGATGAAGAAGAAACTCGACTTTATGCTTCAACGGATTTTGGCGCGCTATTAATTGATGGCTTTGGTGATGGAGTTTGGCTCGAATCAAATCTTTCCAGATCCTTTATCAACAGAACTTTGTTTGGAGTTTTGCAAGCATGCAGAACGAGAATTTCGAAAACGGAATATATTTCTTGTCCATCTTGCGGAAGAACCCTATTTGACCTTGTAGAAGTAACAAACAAAATCCGCAAAAGGACAGAACATCTTAAAGGAATAAAAATTGCTGTGATGGGTTGCATTGTAAATGGTCCTGGCGAGATGGCAGATGCAGATTATGGTTACGTAGGCTCTGGCGCTGGCAAAATTACCCTTTACCGGGGTAAAGAGGTCGTAAAACGCAGTATTGGCTCGGAAAACGCTCTGGATGAGCTTATATCGTTGATAAAAGGTGATGGAAACTGGGTAGAGTCAAAAATCTAATTTCTGCGCGTCTTGAAGTTGAGCACGATTTATGATATATTTTGAGCAATTATATGAGTAATTTTTCTAAAAAAATAGATACAAAATTAAAGACCGCGCTTCTCAGAAGTTTGTGAGACGTAAATGCACTCCCCCAAAATCCGGAGTGCATTTTTTTTATTATGACAATATGTGATCTGACTAAATATTTGGAAGATTGGGCACCGCCGGGCGCCGCTTGGGACCGCGACAACGTCGGACTTCAAGTTGGCTCGCAGGCGGAAAGGTTGAAGAACGTCTTGCTTTGCCTCGAGCTCGATGAAGAAGTCCTAAAAGAAGCCATTCAAAAAAATTGTAATTTGATTTTCACACATCACCCTTTCATTTTTAATCCGATTAAACGATTAGATACAGAGAAAAACCAGCAAGCTCAGCTCATCCAAAAACTTCTTAAGAACAACATTACTCTTTACTCCGCACATACAAATTTGGATTTCACAAAAGATGGTGTTTCGTTTGAGCTTGCACATGCATTAAGACTTAAAAACATAAAGTTTTTGGAAAACGAAGAATCGAACCAGCTAAAGGTTGTAGTTTTTATTCCGGCAGATAGAGTTAATGAAATTGCCAATGCAATGTTTCTTGCCGGTGCCGGAAAAGTTGGCGAGTATGATGGTTGCAGTTTTAGACTAACCGGCGAAGGTACTTTCCGTGGATCGGGAAAATCCAATCCAACCTTTGGCATGAAAGAACAATCTGAAACTGTAAGCGAAGTTAGAATAGAAGTTCTTGTTGATTCATGGAATTTGAATAAAGTGCTTAGCGCTATGTTAAAAGTTCATCCTTACGAAGAACCCGCTTACGATGTTTATCATCTGAAAAACAAAAACACAAATTACGGCGCCGGTGCTATTGGCGAACTTGATGTTGAAATGAACGAGAAAAGTTTTCTACTTCATGTAAGCAAATCTTTGAAGATAAAGAACTTTAAATACAGCGACGGAAGAAACAGAAAAATTAAGAAGGTAGCGGTTTGCGGCGGAGCCGGAGCTGATATGCTTAGCAAAGCAATTTCAAGCTGTGCCGATGCTTTTATCACATCCGATGTAAAGTACCATAATTATCACGACGCAAAAGGAAAAATTTTATTTATAGATGCCGGGCATTTTGAGACGGAAATTTTTTCTCTGAATGCGGTGGAAAGAAAACTCAAAAAATTTTTCGAAGAAGAATTTGAAGACCGAGTTAAGGTTTTCAAATATTCGGGCTCGACCAACCCGGTAAAGTTTTATAAACAATAAGGAGTCTAAATTGGTAGATCGTCTATCTACACTATTTGAGCTGCAGCTAATTGACAATCAGCTTGATGAACTTGAAGAACTTCGCGGTGATCTCCCCGCCGCCGTCAATGAGCTAAAGTCTCAGATTCAATCGCTCGAAGAACAAGTTGAAGCCAAGGAAGAAGAGAAAAAGAACTCTCTTGAGAAGCGCAAACAAAACGATGATGACGTTGAGCGACTTACAAACAATCTTAAAAAATTCAAAGCCCAGCTTTATCAAGTGCGTAACAATAAAGAGTATGATGCTCTTACAAAAGAAATTGACCATGCCGAAGAGCAAACCGGCAAGCTCGAAGCTGAAACTAAAGCTCTTGAAGAATTGGTTGAAAAACTTAAGCGAGAAATAAAAGAAGTTGAGCCTCAGCTTGAAAAACTTAGCGAAGAATTAAAAGAAAAAGAAGCCGAGCTAAAACAAATAATTAAAACTAACGAGCGCGAAGAAGCCAGATTAAGAGACAAACGGGACAAAGTTGCGCATAAGGTTAAGAAGCCGGATTACAATACATATATGCGTATCCGCAAAGCACTTAACGGCGAGGCTGTTTCGTTTATCAACCGCTCCGCTTGTTCCGGCTGCCATAATGTTGTTCCACCACAAAGACAGTTGGAAATCAAATCCAGCAAAAGAATTTTCTCATGCGAATCTTGCGGCAGAATTTTGATAAGCCAGGAAATTGCAGAAGAAGCTGAAAAGAAAATACAGTTCTAAAATTTACAATCCCGCCTCGGCGGGATTTTTTTTGCACTTGTTATTCTATTTTGTTCATTTTAGTTTTCAACCGCTTAAATAACAGATGAGCCTTGTTATGGGGTCTATTGAACTGCAGATAGTGTCTCTTAGTATAAATCAACTGCCAATTCAAAAAGTAAAACGGGATGAAAATGAAAAAGTTAATTTCTCTCTTGCTAGTTCTTGCTGCAAATAGTGTTGTGTTCTCACAGTTTATTAACTCAGTTCATATTGAAGGAGGAATGATTTTTCCTTCTGCGTCTCAAAACGGATTG
>DAIEQT010000296.1 GCA_027347545.1 Ignavibacteria bacterium
TTTTGCGAATTCTGCTTTTGAATTTCTGTAATCAAAACAAACAAGCTTCTTCTGCGAGATTGCAAGCTGAAGTTCTTTCAAATATTCTTTCGGATGCTGCTTTTGTCCCCATGGCATAATATCAATACACAGTTCCTCAAACCGCTGCTTTAGCTGGTCCAACTTATCATCCGGAACAAGACTAAGAATTTTTTCAGTTACATTTTCGAGATCGCTATCATCTAATGTTGGGCTAACACCTTTCAACGCGGTAAGAATTGAAGTCATATCTTGAAGTGTTAGCACTTGTCTATCGAGGCGGTAATTTTCCATAATAGCAAAGCCGCCGTTGTTGCCTGAGTAAGCTACAATTGGAATTCCAGCCATATTAATTGCTTCTATATCGCGGTAAACAGTTCGGACAGAAATTTCGAAACGATCAGCGAGATACTTCGCGCTAACTCTATCTCTATTAAGAAGAAGAACAACTATTCCAAGCATTCTATCAATACGCATTTAACTTATTCTCCAGTAATGGTAATAACAATTTTTCTTGCACCGCCATAGTTTCTATGTTCACAAAGATAAATTCCTTGCCATGTACCCAGATTAAACTTTCCATTTGAAACCGGGACAGTTACAGAAGAGCCAAGTATGGAAGCTTTTATGTGAGAGGTCATATCATCAGTTCCCTCAAGTGTGTGTTCGTAAAATCTTGCATCGCTTTCCGGAACAATTTTATTGAAGTATGTTTCCATAGCTGCGCGGACAGATGGGTCTGCATTCTCATTTACTATCAAAGATGCAGATGTATGTTTGATAAATATGTGTGCAATGCCAGTAGAAATATTTTTCAGTTCGGGCAATTGTGAAAGAATCTCACTTGTTATTAAATGAAACCCGCGAGGTTTTGGTTTAAGTGTAATTTCTTTTTGTATTATCATTCGGTTCCTAGAGAATAAGTTATAGTAATAATTCCAATTGCTTTTCCCCTTCACTGAACTTTTGCTCATGTTCGAGGAGCCATTTCTTTCGCCACAAACCGCCGGCGTAACCGGTTAGACTTCCATCACTTCCTATTACTCGATGACATGGAATTATTATTGCAATTGGGTTTTGTCCGTTTGCTTTAGCCGCAGCACGAATTGCCAATGTATCTCCAATCATTTTTGAGATGAAGAGATAACTTTTTGTGTATCCAAATGGAATTTTTAGTAATTCGTCCCAGACTTTTTTCTGAAACTCAGTTCCTGCCGGTTTCAACTTGAGCTCAAATTCTTTTCTTCCACCGTTGAAATACTCTCTAAGTTGATCGGCACAATTCTGAACGCAGCTATTTGTCTTAAACTCGCTTTCAAATTTTTCTTCGACAAAAGAAACTTTAAGAATAGCATCTTCGCTACCGGTTATTTCAATTAAACCAACAGGAGAATTCAAATAAGCCTTATAAACCTTGATTTCTTTATTTGTCTTCATAGCATACCTTTACTACTTGCAGCTACTAAAAATATTTTACTATTGTAACATGCTTCTGTAAATGCCAATTACAACTCATACCACTTTGAATCTACCGGAAGTACCATCGACAATTATTGGTTTATACTCTTTGTTTTCAGAATGAAGTTCGATTCCTTCATTTGTTCTGAAGAATTTCTTAACTACAGCCGCATCATCTAAAATTGAAGCCACTACTTGTCCGTTGCGAGGTTCAATATTAGGATTTACAATCACAATATCACCGTTAAAAATATTCGCATCTATCAAACTATCACCTTTAACACGCAACAGAAATGAATCCTTTGGCATTCTAGCTATTGAAGGTAATTCAACTGAATCAATGGCACCTGGATAAATTGTAAGCGGGTTTCCGGCTGCTACCTCACCTACAATTGGACGCGCGATATAAAACTTATCTTCAAGTGTTAGTTCTATTCCACGAGATAATTTTGGATTTTTTTTAATGTAGTTTTTCTTTGCCAACGCTTGAAGATGCTCTTGAACTGTAGCACGGTTTTTATACCCAAAGTGTAAAGCAATATCAGCAAGAGTAGGAGGCAATTGATTATGCGCTCTACGCTCTACTAAATAATCAAGAATACGTTTCTGTATTTTTGTTAAATCTTTAGCCATTAGTAATAATACCATACATTTGTATGGTAAAATAATCCAGATTAAGAATACTATCAAGTGAATTCTTGAAATGTCCATGTAAGTAAGGCTATAGAACAAAAAAGTCTTGAAATAGGATATTTCAAGGCTTACTTATGTACACCCGTAGGGATCCGAACCCCAAACCTTCTTATCCGTAGTCGTAGGGAATCGTTGTTTTCAGCGTAAATTGTAAACTTTTCTTCTGAAGTCCCTACCTATTCCCTACCGAACATTGGAGAATAGTCCATGTTCATATCAAAATCTAATAAGTCACCTTTCTATCAGCTTACTTATGAAGTTGATGGTAAACGAACAACAACTTCTACTAAAACCAAAAATCTTAAAGAGGCATATAGATTTTTAGAAACCTTTCTGATAACAAAGGAACAACCTGGCGAAGAATCAAGTCAGTTCAAGCTATCTGATTTCAAAAATGAGTATATCGAATTCGTTCGCCTAACAAAATCCAAAAAATATCTCGTATCAATTGAGTCGTCCTTTAAGCAATTTACTTCAAGCTATGGAGATATCCTGCTCAAAGATATTAGCATTCGTGCAGTTGATATTTTTATTAACTCAACTTTCCATAGAACTCAAAGAGGCGCTCACCATTATTACCGAACTCTGAAAGCTGCGTTTAACAAAGCTGTTGAATGGAATTATATTTCAATCAATCCATTCACAAAGGTTAAGTTTCCTAAAATTCCA
>DAIEQT010000299.1 GCA_027347545.1 Ignavibacteria bacterium
ATAAGAAATTGAGCCACAAAGGCACCAAGACACCAAGTTTGACTAAAAATAATTCACAAAAATTCAATTCATGCGTAACTTCAGTTAACTAACATAAAACATCACTAAATAAGTTCGATTTGGAGATTTTTTTCTATTTCAAAAAGTAGATTTTTTAATAAGCGAGTTGAATAAGATTAAAAGCAAAAAAGAATTACTCTTGGTTCGTGATAGTGAATCAATTAATTTTCCAGGCAATTTTCCAAAAATCATAATAGAGGATTGAATGAAAAGAACATTGATTCTTTTGCTCTTACTTGTTTCACTAAGCTGGGCGCAAGATAAAAGCCGCAATGCGGAAATTACCGCTGATGAAGTAAAAGCCCATCTTAATTTTCTTGCCAGCGATGTATTAAAAGGAAGATTTACCGGCTCTCTGGAAGAACGCAAAGCCGGCGATTATATAAAAGCACAATTTGAATCGTACGGATTAAAACCGGCTTTCGACGGAAAGTGGTTCCAAGAATTCCCTTTCATCGAAAAAGTAGAAATGACGAGGAAGAATTCTGTTACTCTGGTTACAAATGGAAAGAGAAACAACCTTAATGTAGTAAAAGATTTTACAACTCTTGGTTTTTCCGGCAAAGCTAAACTTTCCGCCGGTTTGGTTTTTGCTGGCTACGGAATTTCAGCTGAAAAAATGAATTACGACGATTATGCGGGCGTTGATGTTAAAGGAAAAATAGTTATCGCTATGAAAAATCATCCGGAACATGACAGCTCGCGTTCTAAGTTCGAAATGTTTACAACGCTCCGTAACAAAGCTAATATGGCTAAAGAAAAAGGGGCTGCCGGACTTATAATTATAAACGGCTTGTTACCTAAGAACGATGATATTTTGCCGACTCCTCATTACGATGGAGCTCCTGGAATGAAAGACTTTCCTGTAATGCAAATATCCCGTTCAGTAGCAGATGAGCTTTTGAAATCTGAAGGAGTTGTTCTGGCAGATATTCAAAAGCATATTGATGCAGCAAAGAAGCCACAATCGTTTGTGCTAATAAATACAACTGCTGAGATTTCTTCTGAAGTAAAAGAAGTTCAGAAAATTGCCCGAAATGTTGGCGGTGTTCTAGAAGGAAATGACCCGGTTCTTAAAAATGAATTCATAGTTATTGGCGGACATTACGATCACCTCGGAGTTGATCAGTTGAAAGAATCGTCAATGTATAAAGGTGCCGATAAACAAGTTCATAACGGTGCTGATGATAATGCTTCCGGCACAACCGGAGTTTTGGAAGTTGCAGAGAAATTAGCTTCAATCAAAAATGAATTAAAACGCAGCATAATCTTCTTAACTTTTTCCGGCGAAGAATTAGGCATTCTAGGTTCTACTTTTTACACAAATAATCCTTCTGTAGATATTAAAAGCATAGCAGCTATGTTAAACATGGATATGGTTGGGCGCTTGAATGCAGAAAGCAATCTCACAATTATCGGTGCCGGAACTTCATCAAAGTGGAAAGAGCTGCTTAATCAAAAAAACAGTTACGGATTCAAATTCTCGATGAGCGACGGCGGTTCAGGCGGCAGTGATCATCAAGCGTTTTCTAACAAAAGCATTCCTGTTTTGTTTTTCTTTAGTGGAACGCATAGCGACTACCACAAACCAACCGATGATGTTGATAAAATTAATTTTGCCGGTGAAGAGAAAATTCTAAAATATGTTTACGACATCGCTTATGATATTCAGAAAATGAACACAAGATTAGATTATGTTAAAGTTGAGGAAAAAGCTCAGAGACCAAGCGGTCCCTCAAGAGTTACTGTAGGAACTGTGCCGGAATTTGGCTACAGCGGCAACGGTTATAAACTTTCCGGAACAACTGAAGGTAGCCCGGCAGCTAAAGCCGGAATGAAAGCTGGTGATATAATTGTAAAGTTTGGAAAGAAAGCAGTCGGCAATATTTACGATTTTATGTACGCTGTTCAAGATTATAAAGCTGGCGACAAAGTTGAGATTGTTGCTCTTAGAGATGAAAAGGAAATGACTTTCTCACTCGAATTGATTGCTAAGTAAAACTGAAATAGAATGTTAGACTGTCCACAAGAGACCGTCTCAGAAGTAATGTTTTATCATAAACTAGCCCGCGGATGACACAGATTCAACTCCCGCCCGACTGTGTCGTTCGAGGCGGGGATTTTCGCAGATTATTTATTTGAAGAATTACTTATGAGACTGCCTCTTTTTTATTTCATTCCTAATCAAACAATTTTCTGCGCGAGAAAATTTGAATAACTATAATCCGGGAAGTGTCGGTTTTAGTACCATTATAACAGCCGCCGCAACCGGGGTTAACAATGCAAGAAATCCCCAGAACTCCCATTTCTCATATAATTTTTCGTAAGCAGACCAATTTTCATCTGTCATATCATTACTTTCAGCTAACGACACAATCTTTTTCTGTAGTGGCGCAACATAAACGCTAAAAAGAATTCCGGAAATAATAAATAAAACGATCGCCCAGAAAACCCACCCAGTGGATAACATTGGAATGCTGGCTTCAACAGTAGCAAACATTCCAGCGGCTGTTATTCCTATTACGCCCGGAATTGTAAAGAAGCGATCAGCCTGAATTATGCTTTTAAATGTTGCTGCGATTTGACTAAAATCTTTTGCCTTATGAGCACGTGCAGCCCAAAACAGACCGGTGATAATATTACCCAAGAAAATTACTACCGACAAAACATGAATAAGCTTCCAGAGAAGATAAACCATTATTTACTCCGCTAAGTGTTTGGCTATATAACGGCAGCCATAATTACGGAGTTCACTATTGAATAGGAATTTCATTGAGTGACACTTGAGTTCTTATTTCACATTTTGGATTTGAATATCATCAAACCAAACTTTACCCCCATTATTTTTGTAGCTGCTAATCCCGGCTCTTATCAAAACTTTTGATGTACCATTAGGAACACTGAAAATTGTATTAACACGCTGCCAGTTTTTCGTTCCGGTAATTAAATATCCTTGCGCTGTTGATGCAGTACCAATTATCTGAGAGCTATTCCAGAATTGAACTTCTATGAATGGTGAGCTTTTCACCTTTTCTGCTCTGATCCATCCTTGCATCTCATAAATTTCTCCAACTTTTAATCCATCTACTCTTCTTATCCAATTGTAAATAGTTGTTTCTTTGGGGTGATGAATAGAAATAGAAATTAAAATTGATTTGTCTCCACTATGAGAGGTTGAATTATCTACCGATAACTTTGCATACTTCCGGGTTACTGGTAAATTATTGGCAAACCATCCATCCGGATTATCTCTTCCGGAATCATTTTCAAAACCGCCATTAATATCATCATTCGTCCTTGTGCTGCTACATGAGAAAATAGCTACAAGAATCAAGAAGAAGGAAGTCCTCGTAATGATTTTTATAATCATATTTGAATGATTCATTTTTCACTGTTATCAAGCAATCCGGGAAAAAAATGAAGTATAAATAATATCAAAAGAAGAAGCGTGCGCCTATTCCGGCATCTATACCAAAACCGGTTGAATTAACTAACAAAAGAGTTGGAACAACTTCTATGAAAATATCCAACGGCGTTGAGCGTGGAAGCCATGCAATTCCCAAAACACCTCTCACGCCAAACGTTCCGCTATATTCCTGACCGGTGTTTATTCTTCCTCCTATTCCATAAAATAACGGAAACTCTCTGCTTGAACTTATAGCATTAAAAGAATACCAGAGATAATCAACGTGAATATGTGTCCGGGTAACTCTATCATAATCGGAATCGAAACCATTGAAACGGTAACCTTGCACAGACCAGCCTAATCCAAAAGCTAATGCATTAGTATTTGATAGCCATAACTTTGCACTCAAGCCGGTCGGTTCTCCAAAAATTACACCCAGACCAAATTTTTTGCTCTGCGCATGTGT
>DAIEQT010000024.1 GCA_027347545.1 Ignavibacteria bacterium
AAATTGTTAGACATCAGCCTTAATGAAATTATAAAAATTGAGAAGATGATTACACAAATAATAGATACGCATTCCGAGGAATTAAAAGAGAAGAACATAAAACTCATCTATAACGATACCCGCAAAATTGAGCGGCTCTTATTTGGTGCTACGCTGCTGCTCGAACTTGCTTTTTCGAATTTGATTTCCAACGCAATCAAGTATTCAAACAGCGAAGGTGAAATATTCGTAATCATACGAGAAGAAAGCGATACAATTGAAATTGAGATTAGCGATAACGGCATTGGAATTCCGCACAAAGAACAAAGAACGGTATTCGAGCATTTTTACCGCGCGACTAATGTTAACAAAGCAATTGTAGAAGGAAGCGGTATGGGTTTATCAATTACTAAAGAAATAATTACAAAGCATTTGGGGACAATTGAAGTAATCAGCCCGTCGAAAATCGGGAATGCCAATTCGCCCGGAACTACAGTAATTATTAGACTTCCGTATAGACAACCTGGGGTTGAAGTTGATACGGTTACATTTGAGGAGTACTCGTAAAACAAAAATAGCTTTTGGGGAGTTTTTCTTTTGCCTTCTCAGCCGATTCAATATTTGGGAATATCCCGTAAACTGTTGAACCTGTCCCGGACATCAGCGCAAACAGAGCGCCCCACTCATACAAAGTCTTTTTGATTTCTCCAATCTCGGGGTGTAATCTAAAAACAGTAGACTCAAAATCGTTTTTTATTCGTGCTCTTGCTAAAGAGTAGTCAAGTTTTTCCTCTGAAAGTACCGATCTAAAATTCGTTGCTGAACTATTCGTTGAAATGTTGGAAAAAGCCTCTCTCGTTGAAACATTGATATGCGGATTTATAATCAAAATCGGCTCTGCGATATCAACATTAACAAATTGAAGCTTCTCTCCGCGCAGTGTACCAATTGCTGGTTTAGCTTTGATGAAAAAGGGAACGTCTGAGCCAAGCTCTAAAGCTAACTCAAGCATTTTTTCATACTTTATTTCTAGTTCAAACATCTCATTAAGTGAAATCAAAGTCGCTGCCGCATCAGAACTGCCGCCGCCAAGTCCAGCTTGCGAAGGAATGTTCTTTTTCAGTTCGATACGGGCGTTGATTTGCTTATTAGAATACTCCTCTAATAGTCTCGCGGCTTTAACTACAAGATTTGAATCATCGGTTGGCACAAAAGAACTATCACAAATAAACTCGAATTTCTCGGTACGTTCTATCAGCAAAGTATCAAACAAATCGTGAATTGGGTAAAACAAAGTATTGAGATTGTGGTAGCCGTCTTCGCGTTTTGATAGTACTTCCAGACCAATGTTTATTTTAGCGGGAGCCTTCATTTCAATGAGTTTCATCGAAATACTCCTTAATGGCTTTAGTGTGCGCCGGATTTGAACCGCAGCATGAACCCACAAAAGTCGGGTTGAATTTCTTAGACTCTTTTATGTAATCAAGATACTTTTGCGGCGAGACATTGCAAGAAATATTTTGATCAGTTACTGTACCGCCTCCGCAATTCAAATAGAACCCAAAATTTTCGGGCAATTGTGTTTTAGCCAATAATTCTTCGAAGTCATTCGATTTAATACAATTAAATCCAATCGTTTGCGGCGAAAAGCTTTCAACGAAACTAATAATTTCTTCGATAGGTTCACCACTTAATATTTTTAACGATTCATCGAAGTAAATATTCATAGAATAGGGGATTGAGTTTTCAGAGCAGAACTTGCAAATGATTTCTATTTCGTCCCAATGCGAATGAGTTTCATTCCAAATGATATCGCAGCCGGACTCGAAAAGCAGTTCAATATGTTTCTTATGATTGTATTCCAAATCAAACAAAGAAATTGTACGCTCAGTATGATAACAATCTTCCGATGGAGCATTTGAACCGGCTATGATTACATTACTCTCACCCTTAGCTTGGATTGCAAGTTCAACACTACGTTTTATAAACTCGGAATTAGTTATTTCTAGATTACTTTTCTTTTTAGCAACTGGATTTGTCCGGAATGTGTTTGTTGTAATTATGTCTGCGCCGGCATCAATGTATTCTTTGTGAAGAGATAATACAGCTTGGGGATTGGCAATATTTAAATGCGAATACCATAAATCCTTATCAGCCGAAAATCCACGCTGTTGTAGAACGCTTCCAAAGGCTCCATCTAAAATTAATGGGCTGTTTAAAGTAGCTTTTCTATTTAAGAGTAAATTCGATTTATTCATTTTAGAGCAATGTGTTATGAGAATTACTTGTAAAATACTAAGCCGAGAGAAGATTATTTTTGTTTATAAGCTTTTCAATCTTATCCATAATTCGTTCGTTAGGTAAATTCAAGAAACATTCATGTTTGCGCGGGCATTCAAGCAAATTGCAAATGATGCAATCCAATTCCGGCAAGTTGATCCATTCATGTTTATCACCAAAAGGACCTTGAAGATGCGGCGCAGTTGGTCCATGAATACTTAAAACCGGAGTTCCAATCGCAGTAGAAATATGCATTGGTCCACTATCATTAGCAATTAAAAATTTGCAACCATTAATCAAAGCCGACATTTCTAGGATTGTTGTTGGTGGAGCATATACAGATTTATCTTTCAGCAAGCTATAAAGTTTTTCACCGTCTTCTTCATCACCTTTACCCCAAAGAATGAGAATCTTGGCATTATATTTTTGAATAGCTAATTCAGCTATTTCAGCAAGCTTTTCTGCATCACACTTTTTTGAAGCCCAGCTACCAGTCGGGCAAATTCCAACTACAAAATCATTTTCTTTGAATGTTCGTTTAAAATATTCTTTTGCAAAGAGTTTGCTCTTTTCATCAAGTGAATAATGTAGCTTTTCCAATTTTGTATTGAGTCCAAATTTTTCCAACACTTTAAGATGAAGAATAGCGTTGTGCCATTTACTTCTCTCTTTCGGTCCAAAATAGTTGTACGCGTATTTTCTGCCGCGAAGAGGAAAACCAATTCGGATTTTTGAACCGCTTACAAATGTTATCTGTGCTGAACTCGGATTGCAGAAAAAATCAATTACGAGGTCGTACTTACTCTTCCTAACTTGCCACGCTAATTTGATCCGTTCAGCTAAACTTTTCCGGTTGAAAATGAGGACATTATTGATTTGAGGTAATCCAATTAATCCAAACGACGATGGCTTTTCTGTTAGAAAATCAAGCAGAGCATTCGGAAAATCCTCCCGCAAGTTATCCAAGACGATGGTTGAACAAACCACATCACCAATACCGCGTAGTTTTATCAACAAGATTTTCTTTATCTGCTCTTTAGGAATTAAGAATTGTTTCAAATTGTTCTCAAAAGTTAATTGAATTGCCAGCCAGAAAGATTTAATTTCAGTTGATTCTTCAATTACAATTTACAAAGAATGCGTTATACTGACAAAACAACTTATATAAACTTGAGGCTGATATGAATCTTAAAGGTAAAAATGCAATTGTAACCGGCGGCGCTATGGGAATTGGTTTGGCTACATCTAAGCGATTAGTAAATGAAGGATGTACGGTAACGATTTGGGATATGAATGAGGCTGAAATGATCAAAGCGAAAACCGAATTAGAAAATTTGGGAGGAAAAGTATTTGCTTATCAATGTGATGTTACTGACAAAACTCGGGTGGCTCAATTAGCTGAACAAGCAAAAGCGGATATGAATCATGTTGATATTTTAATAAACAACGCCGGTTATGTGAAAGGTGGAGATTTTTTAGATCAGCCTGTTGAATCTTGGCATAGAACGATTGACGTGAATCTTAACGCACACATCTACACAATTCACGCGGTTCTTCCGCAAATGTATGAAAGGAACTCCGGTCATATAGTTAATATTTCTTCTGCTGCTGGAATTATAGGTGTTGGCGGACTTACAGTTTACGCAGCGACTAAATGGGCCGTTTGGGGCTTAACTGAGTCTTTGCGATTTGAAACTTGGAGTCATGGTAAAAAAGGAATTAAGTGGACTTCCATTCATCCCACTTATCTTGCGCATGGCTTATTTGAAGGAGCGAAGCTGAACTTTCTCGGAAATCTTATTGTGCCACTTGTAAAAAATCATGATGTGATAGCTAAAGCAATTGTCAACGATGCATTGAAAAGAGGGAAGTATGTTGTTAGAAGACCACGCAGTTTGCGTCTTTCGATTATTCTACGGGGAATATTACCAGACTCGCTCTTTCAAAAAATGCTGATAATGATGGGCGTTCATAAAAGTATGCATGGATTTAAAGGTAGAGAAGTGAAGTAACATTATTCTTCAATATACTCGCAATCGTTAGGTATTTCCGGGCGAACGAGCAAAACATTTTCTTTCATAACCGAAACTTGTCCCGGTTCGTGGCGTGCGTTCTTTGAAACATATTTTTTGAGTGTGTAAGTTACCGGCGCAAGCTTAGCTGTTTTCGATTTACTGTAAAATGCGGTGATAGAAGCTGCTTTTTCCAAAACTCTTTTAGGAATTGCTTCCTTCGTGTTTTCAACTCTAAGAACTCCGTGAGAGCCGGCAACAGACCGCGCATGAAACCAAAAGTCGTTTTGTCTTGCAAATTTTGTCGTGAGCATATCGTTATTCTTACTGTCCTTGCCGATATAGAAATGATATTTGCCGTCAATCAAAAAATGCCGGAATGGAAGTTTATCTTTTTTTTCTTCGCTTGAGTTTTGCTGCGTATTCATTTTTAATTCTTTTTTGAT
>DAIEQT010000306.1 GCA_027347545.1 Ignavibacteria bacterium
GTGCCGGCAAATAAGGGTGTCAATATTCAAAACTAAAAACTGATAAACGCTGCGCTACCCAATCGGTGAATCGTTTTATACCGTCCCTAAAGGGACTTAACAAATATTGTGTGTTCATTTTTCTATAACATGTCGCTCCTAACGGAGCGAAAATCCCTTAGGGATAAAATATCTATAGATAAAGAATACCAAATAGACCAAAGTCCCTTTAGGTGGCTGTCGCATAATTTATTTTTAATCCTAAATGGAACGCAGATGACGCAGATTAAACTGATTTTCACAGATATATTTTTGATTCATTAATTATGCGACATCCACCTTTAGGGACGATACAGAAAAAAATATTCTCATTGCTATATCGGTTTTGAGGCTCGGATTACCACCAGTATTTTCCCTTTACAGATTATCTGCGTATTTTTTAACAAAGGTAATTAACCAACACATTAATTCTCCCTTAAAGCGTAAGATATTTTGAACCGCAAAGCGAAAATATTTTTCATCACTTCATTACTGCTTACCACACTAATTAACCTAAGCTATGCGCAATCGCAAAAAATTATATTCGATAGAATTGCAAAAGAGCAAGGCTTAATTCCGGGCAATGTTAACGATATTATCCAGGACAGTGTCGGTTTCATTTGGATGGCAACGGAAAACGGTTTGAGCAGATACGATGGCTACAACTTCATCTATTATAAACACGAAGTCAGCGACCCGAAAAGTCTGAGCTACAATCATGTGTTCAGCTTGCTGGAAGATAAAAAAGGAATTATTTGGGTCGGCACATTAGGCGGCGGCTTAAATAAGTTTAACACCAAAACCGGAAAGTTTAAGCGCTACACTCACGATGAGAACAATCCAAAATCAATTAGCCACGATATTGTTTTCAAAGTTTACAGAGATTCAAAAAAGAGAATTTGGGTTTCCACACTTGGCGGCGGATTAAATCTTTTCGATCCAATCAAAGAAACATTTACGCGCTACACTTATTCCAAATCGGATTCGGGCTCAATCAGCAGCAACATGGTTAGCGCCATTTACGAAGACAAAAACAAAAATTTGTGGATTGGCACTTTCGACAGCGGAATGAATTTGTTTGATGAGGCAAATCAAAAATTTATCCGCTTCAAAAACAACCCGCGTGATAAATACAGTTTAAGCCACAACCAGGTAATGGAATTTCTTGAGGACAGCAGCGGGCGTTTTTGGGTTGCAACTTTCGGCGGCGGATTAAATCTGTTTGATAGAAAAACAAGAAAGTTCTCAAGCATTAAGAGTGATAACAACTTTCCCGTTAAGCCGGATAATCTGAGCATCAGAAAATTCTTTGAAGATGATGAAGCGTTTTGGGTGGGCACTTACAGCGGCTTGTTCAAGTTCGATAAAAAAACATTTTCCAAAACTGCCATCTATTCCAATCCCAATGATTTCAGTACGATCAACGATAACAAGATCAGATCAATATTTAAGGATAGAACCGGGGTGCTATGGTTTGGTACGATTGCCGGCGTTAATAAATATGATTCCATGAAGAAAAAGTTTCAAGTGATAAACTTTAATCAAAACTACAAAGCGTTTCTGGATAACCAATTTACCGTTCCCCAAAAATTTATTACGGATAAAATTCTTTGGGCGGGACCGGGTGAATCAACAATAACCAAGAGTAACAGTAGAGGAGTAAAATTCTTTGGCGATGTTGATTCTAAAAACGGATTCCACACAAAGCGTTCTTCCAACTTTTATGTTGATGAGAAAAACTATATCTGGGTTGGCAGTTACAACGGTCTGCATTTCTACAATGTAAAGAAAAACGAGTTCAACATTGTTCAGTATCTTGATGACGGCACTCCATCTCAAGGAAATAATTTTGTTAAATGGTTTTATGTTGATAAGCGAAACCGTTTCTGGAGCGGAACATTAGCCGGCGGTATAACGCTTTACGATCCGGCAAAGGGAACCATTAAAAGGTTCATTCACTATGAGCCCGATACAAAATCGCTTGGCGACTCAAGAGTTAATTCGGTTTTCGAAGACAGCCACGGCGTTTTCTGGATTAGCACTTTTGGCGGGCTCGATGTTTTCAACGAAAAAGATGAAACGTTTAGACACTATCACGTTCTGCCAAACGACAGCACTTGCATTTCCAACGACAGAGTTTACAATATCTATGAATCGAAAGCCGGTGATTTGTGGATTGGCACTTATCAAGGGTTGAACAGATATAACCGGGAGAAAGATAATTTTGAGCATTATACCACAAGCAATGGTTTGAATGATAACACAATTTACAGCATTCAAGAAGATGCAAAAGGAAACTTGTGGATTAGAACCAACGACGGCATCAGCAAGTTTGATCCGGTGCAAAAGATTTTTAAGAATTATAGTTCTAAAGATGGTCTGCCCGGAATGGAGTTGAACGGTGACATTTATTTTAAAAACAACGATGGCAAAATGTTCATCGGTTATTCCAATGGGCTAATTTCTTTTTACCCGGAAGAAATAATTGATAATCCTTTCAAGCCGCAAATCGCGTTCACCAAACTTTCAATTATGGATCAAGAGGTTAAGGTTGGCGAAAGTTCGGTGCTGACAAAACCGCTGAACGAAATGGATGAAGTAGTACTTTCTTATTTAGACAAAGTAATTAGTTTTGAGTTTGCCGCGCTACATTATGCGATTCCATCAAAGAATAGATACGCTTATAAGCTGGAAAACTTTATAGATAAATGGGTTTTTGTTGACGCGAATAACAGAGCAGCAAAGTTTACCAATTTGAATCCCGGCAAATATGTGCTCAAAGTTTTGGCTTCCAACAACGACGGCATTTGGAGCGGTACAGAGCGTTCGATTACAATTATTATTACTCCTCCATATTGGGAAACCTGGTTGTTCAGAATAATTATGTTCATACTTCTTCTTGGCGTGATATTCTTGTTCTACGAAATCCGTTTAAATAAGTTGGTTGGTATTGAGCGCACGAGATCGAGAATAGCCCGCAACTTGCACGATGAAGTAGGAGGAACGCTTTCCAGCATTCAATACTTTGTCCGCGCAATCGAAAAAGAAACTACTAGCAAGAACCAGGAAGGAGTTTCCAAATATTTGAATTTGATTTTGGAAAGTTCTGCCGATGCACAGGAAAAAATTAAAGATTTAATTTGGACTGTGAATCCGGAAGAAGATGGTTTGGGTAAATTCTTAATCAAGTTTAACCGTTACGCTTCCGATCTGCTTGATTCAAAAGAGATAAACTATAACATAGAACTGCCGGGCGATGCAACCGACAAATCAATCTCGATGGAAAAGCGGCAGCACTTGTGGTGCATCTGCAAAGAAATTTTAACAAACATTGTGCGCCACTCTCAATGCAAGAATGTAAAAATTAGAGTGCAGTATGATGGCAAGACATTGGATTTACATATAGAAGATAACGGAATTGGTTTCAGCGAAACTGAAAAAAGCATGAGCAACGGTTTGGTAAATATTAGGAACAGAGCAGAAGCATTGAAAGCTGATTACAAACTAACAACTTCGGCTAATAACGGAACAAAGTGGTTTTTCTCAATCAAGATTTGATTTCTACCTTTGTGTGTAGTTTAACTGATTTCCTATTTATTCATTTTCACAAAAAAGATTACCAATGGTAAAAATATCAATCATAGAAGACAATGTTTTTGCAAGAACAGCCTGGGCTACTGCTCTAAGCTCCGAAGAGGATTTTGTTGTTCTGGAATCTTTCGGCTCTTGCGAAGAAGCGATAGAATCCGACGTAATTAAAAAAAGTGATGTAATACTTTTAGATATTGGTCTGCCCGGCATTTCCGGCATCAAAGGCGCGGAAATACTTAGCGGCATGAACAATAACGCTTTGATAATTATGATTACGATTCAAGACGATGATAAAAGCATATTCGGTTCTTTGCAAGCTGGTGCAATTGGTTATTTGCACAAATCTGTTTCACCGGAAGAGTTGATTGAGGCAATACGCTTAGCTCTTAAAGGGGGCTCACCCATGACTCCGCAAATAGCTAGAAAGGTTCTCAAGTCGTTTCATAAGTTTAAGCCGAGATATACTGAGGATAAGCTTACCGATAAAGAAACAACAATTCTGAATTTGCTCTCTGAAGGCAAATCGTATAAGAAAATTTCGGAAGAAATATTTCTTTCAGTTGATGGAGTTAAGTATCACATACGCAGCATTTATGAAAAGCTGCATGTACACAGCCGTGCCGAAGCTGTTAACAAAGGGCAGAAGCTTCGGATACTTACAAAATGGTAGAAAGCTTTGTTACTGAGAAATTTTCAAGAGTAAGTTATCGTTTAAGGCACTTAGGCTACACCTAAAACTACACATTAGTGTAGTTGAAAAAAGTCTCATAGTTCACAAATTAGACATGTGTGTTTCAATTTCTGCTTCTGAATCTTAAGGTTAGGTTACTCAATGAGAAAAACGGTTTATTTTGTCTTAGTCCTAATTCTTTTTCAAGCAACAACAATTCTCGCGCAATCTGCTAGTCCTAAAAGGGAATTTAGAGCTACTTGGATTGCCAGCGTAACCAATATTGATTGGCCGGCTTCAACCGGAAGATCAGTTGAAACACTTAAACTAAACCTTACCGATTTATTAGATAATATTAAAGATGCCGGACTGAACGCGGTATTTTTCCAAGTACGCCCCGAGTGTGATGCTCTCTATAAATCAAACATTGAACCCTGGTCTTACTGGATTACCGGTGTGCAAGGACAAGCACCAGCCGGAGATTTCGATCCGTTAAAATTTGCTATTGAAGAAGCACACAAAAGAGGGCTTGAACTTCATGCTTGGTTAAATCCTTACCGAGCTAGACAAGCTTCTACAT
>DAIEQT010000336.1 GCA_027347545.1 Ignavibacteria bacterium
TCAGCATGGTTGAAGTGATGATAAACAATATAATTTCCAACGCAATTAAGTATTCCAAATTAAACGGTAGAATTGAAATATCCTTTACGAGAACCGCCCATAGCATAGAATGTCAAATCAGAGATAATGGATGTGGGATTCCTAAGAATCAGTTGAGCAAAGTGTTTGATAGATTTTACAGAGTTGATGAATCCAGAAATTCTCAAACTACTGGCAAAGGATTAGGTTTAGCTATTGTAAAGAGATTAGCTGAACTGCAAAACATCGGAATTCAGATCGATAGTGAGGTAAATATTGGCACAACAGTTTCTTTGTCTTTCCCGAATTAAACCCCCAGATTTAAGCCAATTTTAAGATTTCATTAAGATTGCTTTTAGTTGCACTAAGTAACTTTGAAGCATAGTTATTTACAATTATTAAACAATCATAAAAGGAGTAGTAAAATGAAATCCAGAATAATTCTTTTTGCTTCAATAGTTGTTTTGTTATTCAGCACATTTTCGGTAGCAAAGAACGCTACTAAAACTGTTGAAAATATTAAGGCAGCAATCAAAGGAGAAACAACTGCAAGCGCAAAATATGCCGCATATGCTAAGAAAGCTAAAGAAGAAGGAAACTCAAAAGTTGCAATCCTTTTTGAAGCAGCTTCAAAAGCAGAATCTATCCATGCAAATAATCATAGAGCCGTCCTAGAACAATTAGATGCAAAAATGGATGATTTCAAACCGGAATACACTGTTAAAACAACCAAAGAAAATTTAGAAGACGCTATCAAAGGCGAGACTTACGAAACAAGCACAATGTACCCCTCATTTTTGAAAACTGCACAAAGCGAAAATGTTAGTCTTGCTCTCATTTCTTTCAATTACGCTTTTCAAACTGAGAAAAAACACCAAGCACTTTATAAAAATGCTCTCGAACAATTAAACAACGGGAAAGAAAAATCTTTGCCAAGTAAGTATATGGTTTGTAGTACTTGCGGAAACACTTACGATGGCGAAGCACCGGCTCGCTGCGGAATTTCGATGACACCAAAGGAAAGATTTATTACTATTACATAATTAATTCTAATTGTGTGGGGTAGGTTTCAATTACCTCCCCTACAATTTTAATATCAACTCTAAAACAACATTATTTCTATAATACACCCTTTTCAGCTAGTTATTCATTTCTTTGATTCTAAAAGCTCATTAGCCTATTTTTACGCCGCAATTAAGTGATAGGTCTATGTCCGCAACTCCTTTGATGGCACAATACGCAAAAGTAAAAGAAAGCTACCCGGATACGGTTTTGCTGTTTCGGGTTGGTGATTTCTTTGAGACTTTTGATGAAGATGCGAAAACCGCATCCAAAGTGTTGGGCATTACTTTAACAAGAAGAGCTAACGGCGCTGCCGGAGATGTTCCCCTCGCCGGATTTCCTCATCACGCGATTGATACTTATCTGCCAAAGCTTGTACGTGCGGGTTACCGTGTTGCAGTTTGCGAGCAAATGGAAAATCCCAAGTTTGCCAAAGGAATTGTAAAGCGTGAAGTTGTTGAAGTTGTAACTCCCGGCGTTGCAATCTCTGATAAACTACTCGATCACAAAAAGAATAATTACGTTCTATCGATATACATAGAAAATGAAATTGCCGGATTAGCCTTCGCGGATATTTCCACTGGCGAGTTCCAGACTTATGAAGTGAAGCAAAGCGAAATTGCTCAGCAGTTTGGCGCAATAAATCCATCAGAGATTTTGATTCCAAAGAAACTAAAGCAAACACTTGAGCCGATAATTAATAAAGCAGTTCCTTCGGCAAGAATTACGAGAATAGATGATTGGATTTTCGATTTTGGTTATGGCTCTGAGCTTTTGATGAATCACTTCAACACCAAAACTCTGAAAGGTTTTGGAATCGAAAATTTCCTTACCGGAATTTGCGCTGCCGGTGCTGCTCTTAATTACCTCCGCGAGACACAGAAAGTTAATCTTACTCACATAAATAAGATTGCCCGCTTCAATCCTTCAGATTATATGCTACTAGATTATTCTACTAAGCGTAACCTTGAAATTACTTTTACGATGCAAGATTGCGAGCGCGAAGGTTCTCTTATTTCTATTCTTGATAAGACTGCTACTTCGATGGGTGGAAGAATGTTAAAGAAGTGGATTACTTCCCCGCTCAGAAAACTTGAACCGATTTTGAAACGTCAGCAATGTGTTGAAGAATTTGCTAACAACAAAGTTCTCCGCAAGAATCTTCAAAACGAATTAAGCGAAATCGGCGATCTGGAGAGATTAATTTCCAAAGTCTGCACCGGAAGAGTTAATCCGCGTGAAATAGTTAGTTTAAAATCATCACTCAAAAAAATTCCTTTGATTAAACAGCTGCTCGATCAGTCTTCTGTTGAAACAATTACTACGATAAACAACAAGCTGAACGCACTCGAAAGTTTGATTGAGAAAATTGAAAGCTCAATAGCAGATGATCCGCCGTTAGCAATTTCCGATGGTGGAATAATCCGGAAAGGATTTAATGTTGAGCTTGATGAGCTTCGTTCATTATCAACCAATGCAAAAGATTGGATTGCTAATCTTCAAAGAACAGAACGCGAGCGGACAAAAATTTCTTCGTTGAAAGTAAGCTACAACAAAGTTTTTGGTTATTATATTGAAATCAGCAACGCAAATAGAGAAAAAGCTTCGGAAAATTACATCCGCAAGCAAACTCTTGTAAACGGCGAACGATTCATTACTCCGGAGTTAAAAGAATACGAAGACAAAATTCTAAACGCACAAGAGAACATTCAGAACTTAGAGTACAAACTCTTTGATGAAATAAGAATTGCTGTTGCGCAAGAAACCGAAGCGATTCAAGAGAACGCGCAGTTAATCGCAATGCTGGATTGCTACCAATCGCTTGCCGAATGCGCTGTTGAATACAATTACACTAAGCCGGAACTTAACAACTCCGACACTTTGGACATCATTGACGGACGCCATCCGGTTGTGGAAAGAATTTTACCACCGGGAGAAAAGTACACTCCCAACAGTTGTAAATTATCTTCATCGGAAGAACAAATAATTATTCTTACCGGACCAAACATGGCTGGCAAATCTGTCTATCTACGCCAAATGGGCTTGCTTGTTTTGATGGCTCAGATTGGTTCTTTTGTTCCGGCAAAG
>DAIEQT010000345.1 GCA_027347545.1 Ignavibacteria bacterium
ATCTATAAGAATTTTGGAACAGCGCATTTCGATTTTCAAGGAATGGTGCTTGAATTTGTTGGCGCTAGAAAAGAATCTTACAAGCGAAACAGCCGCAATCCAAAAGTTACTAGCGGCACATTAGATGATGACTTAGATAGAAGAGACTTTACAATTAACACGCTCGCTGTTTCTATGAACAGGGAGAACTTTGGTGAGCTTGTAGATAAATTTAACGGTATTACTGATATCGAAAAGAAAATAATTAAAACTCCGCTTGATCCGCTAAAAACATTTGATGATGATCCTCTAAGAATTATGCGCGCATTCCGTTTTGCTTCGCAGCTTAATTTTGAGATTGGGCCTTCTGTAACTTCAGCCGCGACAGAAATGGCTGAACGGTTAAAAATTGTTTCTCAAGAAAGGATTACCGAAGAATTTCTGAAAATTCTAGAATCGCCAAAGCCAAGTGTTGGATTAAAACTTTTGTATGAAAACGGCGTGATGAAAGTAATCTTTCCGGAAATCCATAATCTCGCCGGAGTTGAACAGCGAAAAGATTTTCATCATAAAGATGTTTTTTACCACACATGCAAAGTGGTTGATAATCTCGCAAGCGTAAGTGATGATGTCTGGCTCCGTTTTGCCGCACTCGTGCACGATATTGCCAAACCGCCAACCAAAAGATTTGTTGAAGGAATCGGCTGGACATTTCACGGGCACGAAGACCTTGGCGCACGAATGATGAAAAGTATTTTTACTAGAATGAAACTTCCTCTTACAAAATTAGAATACATAGAAAAGTTAGTAAGGCTTCACCTTCGCCCAATTGCATTGGTAGATGAGATTGTAACAGATTCAGCTATACGGAGATTGATTGTTGCAGCTGACGAAGACCTGGAAGATTTAATTACACTTTGCCGCGCTGATATTACGAGCAAAAATCCGGCAAAGGTTAGCCGCTATTTAGAGAATTATGAAATCGTGATGCAGAAAGTTCGTGATGTGAAAGAACGCGATCAACTGCGTGCGTTTCAATCACCGATTCGCGGCGAAGAGATTATGCAAGTCTGCGGAATCAAACCATCTAAACTTGTTGGCGACATTAAAACCGCGATAGAAGATGCAATCTTAGACGGCAAAATCGGCAACAATTACGAAGAAGCTTATGCTTTCTTCATGAAGATTAAGGATGAATATCTGTCTAAATAAAAAGCAATATAGTGTAACTTTTTATAAACATTAATCGTCTTAAAACCAGTAAATTAAAAATGTTCTCAAAAGGAGAATTTACATGAAGAAGTACTTATTGGTTGTAGCAGCACTCTTGGTTACTGTTCCAATGTTTGCACAAAAGCAACTAACGCTTGATGAAGCCGTAAAAATTGCTTTACAGAAAAACCCGAATCTTATTAAACTTAAAAACAGCTTAGATGGTGCAAAAGCACAACTAAAAAACGCCTATGGAGATTTGCTTCCAAGCCTTGCAGCTCAAGCCGGATTTAACTGGCAGAGAATTGAAGATGCCGGCAGCAGCCAAAGAAATTTTCTTGGTGAGTTAGTTGAAGTTCCGGCATCCACTGTTGAAAATAGAAGCTACAGTGCTGGTATTGGCGGCGGAGTTACGTTATTCAACGGATTAGCAAACTATGCAACAATAAGCAAGAGAAAAGATAATTTGCAAGCTTCCGAGTATAACATTTCCAAGCTAAAACAGACAATCGTTTATCAAACAACTGATTTCTACTACGTTGTACTCAACGCAGAAGATTTGATGCGTGTACGCGAAGAAAATGTAAAATACTTCCAGAAATTTTATGAAAGTGTTAACGAAAGAAATAAACTTGGCTCTGTTGCAGTTGCCGATGTTTATGCAGCGCAAGTGCAATTAGGCAATGCTGAACTTGCGTTAATCCAAGCACAGAATGCTTACGACCAATCTAAGAATGGTTTGTTAAGCTATCTCGCTTTAAATGTTATGGAAGATTACACATTGGTAAATCCTTTCGGTTCAGACCGTCCAATTGATTCTAATTCCTACATGAAGAATTTCGAAGACATTCAAACATTAGTAAATGTTGCTCTCGATAAACGTTTCGATTTCAAGAGTCAGCAATTAGCAGTAAGTCAAACTGAAAGCGGATTGACAATTGCCCGAAGTGGGATTTATCCTTCTCTCTCTGCTGATTATTCTTATAGTAGTGGTGCTGTTGCTGTCAAAAATTTGTTTGATAGAAAAAGCCTACGCGTTGGAATGTCTTTGAACATCCCAATCTTCTCAAACTTCTCTACCGAGACTGCAATTCAGCAAGCGGAAATAAATAAAATGAATGCTAATGAAGATTTGTTAGCATTGGAAAGGCAAATTAAAATTGAAGTTAAGCAAGGACATAACGATTTAGTTGCAGCGAAGAAGAGTTTGGAAGTTGCATTAAAAAATGTAACTGCTGCTGAAGAAAACAGAAAGATTAATCAAGAAAGATATAACCTTGGCTCGGCAACAATCCTTGAAGTTCTTCAAGCAAACAGAGATTACATTGATGCACTCAGAAATAAAATTAACACAGTTTTTGATTTCTACCGCCAGTATGATAAGCTTAACAATGCAATCGGTAGATTAGATTTTTCTAAATTTGAATAAAATTTCATCAAGGAGTAAATGAGATGGCTAACGGGAAAAAAACCAAAAAGAAACTTTTTATTTTCGGCGGATTGGGTCTGCTTGTTGTTGTTATTCTTCTCCTGGTTGTTTTTGGCGGAGATAAAGAAAACATAGTTAACGTTCAGACTGAAAAAGTTGAGAAGAGAACTATCACTCAAGTAGTATCTGCAACCGGTAAAATAAACCCGGTTTACCAGGTTATGATTAGCGCAGAAGCTACAGGAGAAATTGTATATCTAGGCGTTAAAGAAGGTGATGTTGTTAGAAAAGGACAACTCCTTGTTAGAATTAAACCGGATATTTACGAAGCACAACGCAACAACTCTGCTGCTAGATTAGAACAATCGAAAGCGTCATTGAGCTCTACAAAAGCTCAGTTAGATAAAGTTGAAGCAGACTACAAGCGTGTTCAAGGATTATTCCAGAAGAAGCTTGCCAGTGATTCCGAACTAGAAGCATCCAAAGCAACTTACCTTCAGACTCTTGGCAGTTATGAATCACAAAAATCATTTGTAGTTCAATCTGAGGCTGCATTAAAAGAATCGAACGAAACTTTGAACAAAACTTACGTTTACGCGCCGATGAATGGAACAATAAGCAAGTTGAGTGTTGAATTAGCACAACGTGTGCTCGGAAGTAATTTTAGTCCTGGTACCGAGATATTAACTGTTGCAGATTTAAGCCAGATGGAAGCCCGCGTTGATGTTGATGAAAACGATGTAGTATTAGTCTCTGTTGGCGATGAAGCTAAAGTAAAAGTTGATGCTTTTGGCGATAAAGAATTCAAGGGTAAAGTTACACAGATTGGTAACAGCGCGGTTTCAAAAGGATTGGGAACTCAAGATGAAGTTGTAAACTTTGAAGTTAGAGTTCTCATTGATGATCCAGGCAAGCAATTACGCCCGGGAATGTCTTGCGATGCTGATGTAAAGACTGAAACCAAAGCCAATGTTTTAGCTGTTCCTATTCAAAGTGTTACAGCAAGAATGGACAAGCCGATGATGAAAGAACCGGAAGGCGAAGGTGATGATATGGCTGCTCAAGAAGTAAAACCGAAAAATGGAAAAGCCAATAAAGCTAAAGAAGTTGTATTCATTACAAAAGATAACAAAGCAAAGATGTTAGAAGTAAAGACTGGAATCAGTGATGATACATATATCGAAATTCAGAGCGGCTTAAGCGGCGGCGAGGCCGTTGTTAGTGGTCCATACAGAGCTATCTCTAAAGAATTAGAAGAAGGAAGTAAGATTTCCTTGCAGTCCAAGCGCACCGGTGATAAAGAGAAAAAATAATTTCCCCGCAAAACGGGATTATTAACCAAAACGAGAATGAAAATGAACATCATAACCATAGAACATATTGCAAAAATATATCAGGTAGGTACGGAAGAAGTTCATGCGCTTGCTGATGTTTCTTTGAAGATTGATAAAGGCGAATATGTCGCCATCATGGGACCATCAGGTTCCGGTAAATCAACTTTGATGAATATACTTGGATGCTTGGATACACCGACGAAGGGAATCTATAACTTTAACGATGTTAATGTTAGCCAGATGAATGATAACGAACTGGCAAAGATTAGGAATAAAGAAATCGGGTTCGTGTTCCAAACATTTAATTTGTTAGCGAGATCAGACGCGCTTCACAACGTGGAGCTTCCTCTTATTTATGCCGGAGTTCCTTCTTACGATAGAAAAGAAAGAGCAAAAGAAGCCTTAGCTCACGTTGGTTTGGCGGATAGAATGCACCACAGACCAAACGAACTTTCCGGCGGTCAGCGTCAGCGTGTTGCAATAGCCAGAGCGCTTGTTACTAAGCCTTCTATAATACTTGCTGATGAACCAACCGGTAACCTTGATACAAAAACCGGCGAAGATATCATGGCTCTGTTTAACGAAATCTACGAGCAGGGCAACACAATTATTCTTGTAACACACGAAGAATATATTGCCGAACACGCAGAAAGAATTTTGAGAATTAGAGACGGCTTAATTGAAAAAGATGAACATGTAAAAGCTAGATATATTCCAAAGAAAAACGGCGAATCAAAAATCTAAGGATTGATATGAAAGACTTTTTATTTGAACTGAGAGAGGGATTTTCGATTTCGTTTCGCGCAATACGCGCAAACAAAATCCGTTCAATTCTAACCACATTAGGAATTGTAATCGGCGTTACATCGGTTGTGCTTATGTCAACCGCAATTAAAGGAATTGATAACGCATTCCAAACCGGTGTTGCGTCTCTTGGTTCAGATAATCTTTACATTGATAAATGGGAGTGGTTTAACAATGATGTGCCATGGTGGGAATTGCGCAATCGTAAGAACATGGATTTGCAAGACTATGAGAAGTTCAAACAGCTTGCAAAACTTCCGTTAGCAACGGCGCCCACAGTTTGGAGTTTTCAAGGAGTAAAGAATAAAGATAAAGTTGTTGATCAAGTTATGATTCAAGGAACAAACGAAGAATATATTAAAACAACAAACCTTTCCTTTAGCGAGGGAAGATTTTTTAACGAGCTTGAAAGTAACGGTGGCAGAAATGTAATTGTACTCGGCAGTGATATTGCTAAAACACTTTTTCCGCAAGGTTATGCTTTGGATCAAGAAGTAAAATTGAAAGGGCACAAATTCAAAGTTGTAGGTGTTTTGGAAGTACAAGGCAGTTGGGTTATGGGAAACTTTAACCCGGATAAGCAAGTGTTCATCCCTATTCAAAATGTATTTAAGTATTTCCAGAATGAAAGTTTCCGCAGTGTTACTATTAATGTACGCGCAAAGAATAGCCAAATGGTTGAAGCTACAAAAGAAGAAGCTGTTGGCTTGATGCGCAGAGTGCGCGGATTAGCTTATAACGAGGAGAACGATTTCTCAATCAACCAGCAAGAAGGTTTGCTTAACACAATTAACGAAACAGTAGGTGTAATACAAATTGCCGGATTGTTTATTACCGGACTTTCTTTATTTGTAGGCGCAATCGGAATTATGAACATCATGTTTGTTTCTGTTAAAGAGAGAACAAAAGAAATAGGGATACGTAAAGCCATTGGAGCTAAACGCAGAACAATTCTTGGTCAGTTCATTACCGAGTCTGCTGTAATTTGTCTTTTTGGCGGATTAATCGGTTTGGGGATAGCAACACTGCTAAGTTTAATAGTTAATCAATTCTTGCCAACATCAGTTCAAATTGATGCTGTAATTCTTGCGATAACAATTTCAATTATCACCGGAGTTCTTTCCGGATTTGCACCGGCATACACAGCTGCAAAGTTAGATCCGGTTGAAGCCTTGAGGTACGAATGAGAATTCTCGAAGTTATATTAGTTGCGCTTTCATCTTTACGCGCCAATAAATTACGCTCTATACTTACAATACTTGGAATAGTAGTCGGAATTTTTTCAATCATAGTTATCAGCACTGTTATTGAAATGCTTCAGACAAGTATTGAAGAGGGTGTTTCGCAATTAGGGCAGAACACTTTTCAAATTCAGAAATGGCCCGCGGTAAACGAAGGTGGAAATAACCGCGCTCGTTTCAGAAACAGACCGGATATTAAGTTGGAAGAATATTATCAACTAAAAGAAAAGCTTACCGAAGCAAAATCCGTTGGTGCGGAACAATGGAATTTTGGAGTTCAGATTAAAGCCGGAGGCCGCGAAACCAATCCCAATATTCAGATATCCGGAGTAACGCCGGAAGCTTTCCCAAATAACAAATGGATTGTTGAAGATGGACGCGGA